>CAVDRT010000092.1:0-8032 GCA_963611445.1 bacterium | reverse complement strand
GAAATATATTATGGACGGAAAAAGACTGATAATCGACAGAATTGAAAACGATATCGCTGTTTGCGAAACATCGGGTGAAATATCGGAAATTCCTGTTTCGCAACTGCCGATCGGCGTGAGAGAAGGCTCTGTTCTTAATTTTCAAAACGGGATTTATTACATTGATTCCGAGGAAACACTGTCAAGAAAATTAACGATTACCGAACTTCAAAAGAAAGCCTTTAATAAAAAATAACCGCCTGAGTTTTTAAAACCCCGGCGGAATATTTCGGTTTATTCATTTGTGGAATCAGGCAACACTTCGTTGTTCTCGCGGAAAAGCAAAGATATGCACCATATTCCCGCAAGGGCGATTACGGTATAGATTATTCTGCTGAACACACTGGTTGAACTGCCGAATATCCACGCAACAAGGTCAAAACGGAAAAGACCGACAAGTCCCCAGTTAAGTGAGCCGATTATTGAAAGCAAAAGACAAATTCTATCAAACATTTTATCACCCCTTTTTTCTGTGCTGTTATAAGTTTTTGCAAAAAAATCAGTATTATTCAAAACACATTTTTGAAAAAATTTAATTTTCGGATTGGAGATTGTTATGGGCAAAAGAATTTTATCTTTCGATTTCGGAGCTTCAAGCGGCAGGGCAATGCTCGGCACTTTGAAAGACGGAAAACTTGAAATCAAAGAAATACATCGTTTTTCAAACGACCCTGTGTTTGTCAACGGCTCGCTTTACTGGGATGTTCTGCGGCTTTTCCACGAAATAAAACAGGGAATTGTTTTGGCAGTTCAGGACGGAGGGTTTGATTCAATCGGAATTGACACCTGGGGTGTCGATTACGGATTGCTTGATAAGAACGGCGAACTCATCGGAAACCCGTTCAATTACAGAGATGACCGCACCGTCGGGATACCCGAAGAGGTTTATAGAATCATTCCTAAAAATGAACTTTATTCGCTCACGGGTATTCAGGAAAACAATTTTAATACTCTTTTCCAGCTTTATTCCGTGCAAAAAAACCGTCCCGAAATCGCCGCAATGGCTGAGACTGTTTTGTTTATTCCCGACCTTTTTGCTTATTTTCTCACAGGCGAAAAGCGTATGGAATACACGATTGCTTCAACCGGCGGATTTTTAGACCCCATCAAAAAAGAGGTCAACACCGATATTCTTGAAAAACTAGGAATAAACAAAAACCTCTTCCCGAAAATTATAATGCCCGGTGAATCATACGGTCTGCTTTCCCGCGAAATTTGCGATGAATTACATTGCGAGCCTGTTCCTGTGTTTGCGGTTGCAACGCACGACACCGCGTCTGCGGTTGCCTCAGTTCCGACAAATAACGCGGATTATGCGTATATCAGTTGCGGCACCTGGTCGCTTTTCGGCACAGTCACCGATAAACCGATTTTGACTGAAAAATCAAACGAAGTCGGTTTTACAAATGAGGGGGCGTCCGACGGGAAAATCAGGTATCTCAGGAATATTATGGGGCTTTGGCTCATTCAGCAGTCAAGGCAAGAGTGGAAACGCAGAGGGCTTAATGTTTCGTTTGATGAAATGGAAAAAGAAGCAAGGGACGCGCACCCGTTTGCGTGCTTTATAAACCCCGACGACCCCGCGTTCACTCTCCCGGGAGATATGCCTTCAAGGGTTGTGGAATATTGCCGCAAAACAAACCAGTATATTCCGCAAAATATGGGAGAAATATTGAGATGTATCTACGAAAGCCTTGCATATAAATACAAAAACAGCATTGACGGGCTTAAAGCCGTTACAGGCAAGGATTATCCCGTGCTTCATATGGTCGGCGGCGGAATAAAAGACCGTCTTCTTTGTCAAATGGCGTCAAACGCTTGCGGCATTCCTGTTTGCGCAGGACCGGTGGAAGCGACCGTGACAGGAAATATTATGTTGCAGTTTATGGCTCACGGTGAAGTCAGGGACTTAACCGAAGCCAGAAAAATTATAATGAACGGAACGGAAATCAAAAACTATTCTCCGGAAAACACAGATGAATGGCTCAAAAATTACGATAGGTATTTGAGCGTTACAAAAAAGTAAACCGTTGAGGTGAAAAATGCGAATTTTGGGAATCGACCCCGGTTACGCAATAGTCGGATTCGGAGTTGTTGATTATAACGGTGTGGATTTTAAACCTGTTTCTTTCGGAGCGATAACCACCAAAGCAGGCGTTGAATTTGCAAAACGGCTGAAAGAAATTTTTGACGGTATGAATGAAATATTTGACAAATACAAAATCGACGCTATGTCAATTGAAAAACTTTATTTTAACACAAATACGACAACGGCAATTGATGTTGCGGAAGCGAGGGGAGTGATTTTGCTCTCCGCAAAACTTCACGGCGTGCCGATTTACGAATATACTCCGCTTCAGGTTAAGCAATCAATTTCGGGATACGGCAGAGCCGAAAAAACACAAATTATCGAAATGACAAAAAATATTTTGAAACTGCAAAAAGCACCGAAACCCGATGACACAGCCGACGCTTTGGCACTGGCCGTTTGTCACGGTCACACCGCTTTTTCACTTCTTGGATTATTAAACGAAAGGGCAAAATAATTATATGATACATTCTTTAAGAGGTGTTCTTCTTCAAAAATCCGAAAATGCAGTGGTTATTGAGTGCGGCGGTGTAGGCTTTTTCTGCCAGTCAACCGCAAAAACAACTTCGGCTCTCGGAAATATCGGAAGCGAAGTGTTTGTATATACATATATGTCGGTGAAAGAAGATTCTATGGACCTCTTTGCGTTTGCCGCAAAAGCGGAACTCGACTGTTTCAAACTCATCGTTTCCGTCAACGGCGTAGGTCCTAAAATCGGTATTGCGCTGCTTTCCGATTTCACCCCCGATGAGGTGTATTTGTTTATTGCCTCGGGCGACCATAAATCTCTCACCGCCGCTTCGGGCGTCGGAGCAAAACTTGCTCAAAGAATTGTGTTGGAATTGAAGGATAAGGTCGGGCAAATCCCGAACACGGCTGCAAATGAGGTTAAATCTGTCGGTAATGCGGCGCCGTTTTCGGCGGCGAATGAAGCAATTGAAGCGCTCGTGGCTCTCGGCTGCACACAAAGTGAGGCGTCTCTTGCCGTCAGCCGACTTGACAGGTCGCTTCCGACAGATGAACTGATAAAGCAAGCGCTTAAACTGCTCACAAAATAATTGCTTATTGCACAGAACAGGAGATTATTGTGTTAGAAGAAAACGATTTTGAAAACAGATATTTGTCACCGGAATATACAACGGGTGACAGTGAAGTTGAATTTTCCTTAAGGCCGCAGTCTATTGATGAATACATCGGTCAGGACAAGGTTAAAGAAAATCTGAAAATCTACATAAAAGCGGCAAAGCAACGCGGTGAATCTCTTGACCATGTTTTGCTTTACGGCCCTCCGGGACTCGGAAAAACCACGCTTGCCGGAATAATTGCCAATGAAATGGGTGTAAACCTCAGGGTGACATCTGGTCCTGCAATCGAATCTCAAAAAGATTTGGTTTCATTCCTCACAAGCCTTGAAGACGGCGATGTGCTTTTTATTGATGAAATACACAGGCTCAGCCGCACGGTGGAAGAAATCCTCTATCCCGCAATGGAGGACCGTGAAATCGATATTTTTATCGGCAAAGGTCCCTCCGCCCGTTCAATAAGACTCGACCTTAAACATTTCACACTAATCGGCGCCACGACAAGGTCGGGGCAGATTTCAGCACCGCTTCGTGACAGATTCGGCGTTATAATGCGCTTGGAACTTTATACTCCGGAGCAACTCGCCGACATCATTATACGCTCGGCAGGGATACTCGGCGTTCAAATTGACAGAAACGGCGCACTTGAAATCAGTTCCCGCTCAAGAGGTACGCCGAGAATTGCAAACCGCCTTTTAAAGCGCGTCCGCGATATTGCTGAGGTTGATTTTGACGGAAAGATAACCGAAGAGGTTGCAAAAGCCGCCCTTCAAAGGTTTGAAATTGACGAATTGGGTCTTGATGACTTTGACAGAACAATGCTTTCGACTATTATAAATGTCTATAACGGCGGCCCTGTAGGGCTTGATACGCTTGCGGCAGCCGTCGGTGAAGAAAGCGTTACAATTGAAGATGTTTATGAACCATATCTTATGCAGATAGGTTTTTTGGCGAGAACTGCAAGAGGCCGTTGCGTGACGACGGCGGCATACACGCATTTAGGGCTTAAAAAGCCCGAAAACGCACAAAATATATTTTAGTTTAGGAGATGTCAGAATGGGAAGATTATTTGGAACAGACGGAGCAAGGGGCGTTGCCAACACAGAACTCACCTGCGAACTCGCAATGAATATCGGCAGAGCCGCCGCATATGTCCTCACAAAAAGGTCGGAATCCAAGCCGAAAATCCTCATAGGTATGGACACCCGTGTTTCGTCAAATATGCTTGAAATGGCTTTGGCTGCGGGACTTTGTTCTGTTGGGGCAGATGTTGTCCTGGTGGGTTATATCCCGACGCCGGCGGTTGCTTATTTGACAAAAGCACGGCGATTTGACGCAGGCATTATGATTTCGGCTTCTCATAACCCCTGTGAATATAACGGAATTAAAATATTTGACGGAAACGGATTTAAACTCCCTGATGCAATCGAAGAAGAAATTGAGGCAATTATTCTCGATAAATCCGAAGAACTGCCCGTCGCTGTCGGCGGTCAGGTGGGCAGTGTTTTCAGAAGATACGATTTGGTCGATAATTACATTGACCATATTCTTGACACTGCCGATGTCCGCCTGGACGGAATGAAAATCGCGCTTGACTGCGCAAACGGAAGTGCTTCGATTACCGCACAAAAACTCTTTTCCTCACTCGGTGCCGAATGTCATATGCTTTCGGACCGTCCGAACGGTATAAATATCAATGCCGAATGCGGCTCAACACACCTTGAACAACTTATTGACTATGTAAACGGAAACAATATTGACCTGGGTCTCGCTTTTGACGGTGACGCTGACAGATGTTTGGCGGTTGACGAAAACGGAAATTTGATTGACGGCGATAAACTTATTGCCGCTTTTGCAAAGAATATGAAAGCAAACGGTACTTTAACAAACAATACCGCTGTTGTGACCGTTATGACCAACATCGGCTTCAAAAAATTTGCCCGCGAAAACGACATTGATGTTGCGGTAACAACGGTCGGCGACCGTTATGTTCTTGAAGAAATGCTAAAAAAAGATTATGCCATAGGCGGCGAGCAATCGGGGCATATAATATTTAAGAAATTCGCCACTACGGGCGACGGTCAGCTTTCCGGCGTTCAGTTTGCGTCAATACTTGCAAAAAACAAAATAACAGCGTCTGAAGCCGCTGCTGTTATGAACACATATCCGCAGGTTATGCTCAATGTGAAAGCAACAGCAGAAGAAAAGGAAATTTATAAATCGGATAGTGTTATTGCCGACGCCATAAAAAATGTTGAGGATACCCTCGGCGAGGACGGAAGAATACTTGTACGCCCGTCGGGAACCGAGCCGCTTATCAGGGTTATGCTTGAAGGCGAAAACATTCATTTGATTAACCGCCTTGCAGAATCGGTTGTCAAAACGATTGAAGAGAGAATCAGAAAATAATGAGATTTACCGAAGATTTTTATGACTATGAATTGATTGACGCGTCAGCCGGAAACCGCCTTGAGCGTTGGGGTGATATCATTCTGATAAGACCCGACCCGCAGGTTATCTGGAACACACCGCTCAAAGACCCGCGCTGGAACAAGGCACACGCAGTTTACCACCGCTCAAACAAGGGCGGCGGATATTGGGAAACGCTTAGAAGTGTTCCCGATGTATGGAGCATAAATTATAAAGATTTGAACTTTAATTTAAAGCCTATGGGCTTTAAACACACGGGTCTTTTCCCGGAACAAGCGGTTAACTGGGATTTAATGAGCGATATTATAAAAAAGCAAAACCGACCGCTGAAAGTTCTGAATCTTTTTGCATACACAGGGGGCGCCACCGTCGCCTGCCTTAAAGCCGGTGCCGCCGTTACACATGTTGATGCGTCTAAAGGTATGGTCGGCTGGGCAAAAGAAAACGCCGCCCGCAGCGGCGTTGCGGACAAGCCCGTTCGCTGGTTGGTGGACGATTGCCTTAAATTCGTCAGGCGTGAAATTAAGCGCGGAAATAAATATGACGGCATTGTTATGGACCCGCCCTCATACGGCAGAGGACCCGGCGGCGAAGTTTGGAAACTTGAACAGCAAATCGGCGAATTGCTCCAAACAACGGCGCAAATATTAAGCGATGACGCTGTCTTTTTCCTGCTCAATTCCTATACAGGCGGAATGTCGCCGACCATTCTTAATTATATGGTTAAAAATTTTGTGAGGAGCAGGAAAAGCGGGAATGTCACAACTGATGAAATAGGTCTTAAAGTCACCGATAAAGACCTTGTTCTGCCGTGCGGTGCAACGACAATCTGGACAGCGGACTGATTTAATTAACTACGGAGCAAATATGAGCAATATCATTGAAATCAAGAATGTCAATTACAAATATGAAACCGATGATACGCGGTTTTCTGTTCTCAAAAACCTGTCTTTAAATATTGAAAAAGGCAGTTTTGTCGCCATACTTGGTCACAACGGCTCGGGAAAATCAACCCTTGCAAAGCTTATGAACGGACTTTATAAACCGACCGACGGCGATGTGATTGTCGACGGCATAAATACAAAAGATGAGAAAAGAGAAATAGATGTCAAAAAGACCGTCGGAATGATATTTCAAAATCCCGATAATCAAATTGTTGCCACAATAGTCGAAGAAGATGTTGCGTTTGGGCTTGAAAACATCGGAATACCTACCGATGAAATGAGAAAACGGGTCGAAAATTCACTTTCTGCCGTCGGTATGCTTGAACACAAAGACGATTCGCCGTATGACCTTTCCGGAGGTCAGAAACAAAGGGTTGCCATTGCCGGAGTTATCGCAATGGAACCGAAATGTATTGTACTTGACGAGCCGACCGCAATGCTTGACCCCAAAGGCCGCCGCGATGTTATAAATATTCTCATAAATCTCTGCAGAGAAAAGGGAATAACGGTTATTTTAATAACGCATTATATGAACGAAGCCGCAAATGCCGACCGTATCATTGTTTTGAACAACGGTATTATAACGGCTGACGGAACACCGAAACAGGTCTTTTCACAATATGATGTTCTTAAAGACGCAGGGCTTCAAGTTCCGCAGGCAACAGAACTTATGTCAAAACTCAAACAAAAAGGACTTAATATCAAAAATGATGTTTTGACGACAGAGGAATGTGCGGCAGAACTCGCAAGATATTTTTCGGAGGAATAAAGTTGTCATTTTTAGAAGTAAAAAATCTCGGATATACATATCAGAGCGGCTCACCTTCAAGAAATGCAGCCCTCAATGATGTTTGCGCTTCCTTCCAAAAAGGTGATATTATCGGCGTTATCGGCCGCACGGGCTCCGGAAAATCAACGCTTATGCAATGCCTTAACGGGCTTATAAAACCGACGACCGGCACAGTGATTTTAAACGGTGCCGACATTTGGGAAAACCCGAAAGAAATCCGTCGGGTCAGATTTAAGGTCGGGCTTGTTTTCCAATACCCCGAATATCAACTTTTCGAAGAAACGGTTTTCAAAGATATTGCATACGGTCCGCAAAATATGGGGCTCGGAGAAGAAGAAATCAGAGAAAGAGTTATAAAAAGTTCACAACTCGTCGGTCTGAAAGAGGACTTGCTTGCAAAATCACCGTTTGACCTTTCGGGCGGCGAAAAGCGCCGTGTTGCCATTGCAGGAGTTTTATCAATGGAGCCGGAATGTCTTATTTTAGATGAGCCGACAGCAGGGCTTGACCCTCAAGGCAGGCGCCTTATCGTTGAACTTATACAAAAATACAGGGAAAGAACAGGCGCTTTGGTTTTGGTCGTTTCGCACAATATGGAAGATATGGCTGCCATTTGCGATAAACTCCTCGTTATGAATAACGGCGAAGTGTTCAATTT
>CAVDRT010000091.1:0-5360 GCA_963611445.1 bacterium | reverse complement strand
ATTTTTATCAAGACCGACATAAACATTTTTGACCCTTTGATAAGGCGGCATATAGATTATATATTCGGTCATTTCCTGCCGTCTTGTATATTTGAGCGCACTGAATTTTTGAGCGTCGACCGGCGGGATAAACGAGCGGATAAACTCATATTTATTGCCGAATTTCGCAAAAAAATCAAATCCCGACTGGCCGAGCGGAGAGAACGCACCCGTAAGGTCCATCGGGTCGTGATATTCGACAGAAAGAGCAATGAATTTCGAATCTGTTTTAAACCTTATTCTCCCGCCGGCTGTTGAATCGCTGAACGCTGCGACGCCGCCGTTTGCTTTGTTTGCAATGTCAAGCGGCAGACGCATAAAATGTTCGGTGTTTTTATAGTCATAAAGCCCGTAGACTTTCATAGGGTCATGTCTCACATCAAACCAAACAATTTCTTCATCTTCCGTGATACTTGAATCAACAACCAAATTTTTATCAAAATCCTCAATTTTCATATATCTTGCACCTCAATCTTCAATTGCCGCTTTGCGTGACATAATCTCTTTTAATTTTGCGGCGTCAAATTTGGGCGAGCGGTCATAATTGAAAAGTCCGTTTCTTTCCTGCTCAACATCAGTTAACTGTGTGTAACAAAGTGCGAACATCTTAGTGTTATCAAGCAGTGCATCGGTAAGGCCTTTGAATCTTTCATAAAATTCATCAAGCGACTTGGGCTCATTGCCATATCCCCATGCTTCTTTAAAATCAGTCCACTGAATACCGCCGTATTCACTGACAAACGCAGGCTCACCCTTGTGTTTTTGACGGTTAAAATGATTGACCTCATTTGTCCAATCATATATTTCGCCCGTTTCCATAATCGTATCATATTTTTTCTTGAAATCGGCAGGGTCCTGATTATAATCATGAACATCGAAAATGTCGGTTTCAACATGGAACCAACCGCTTGAATCAATGCAGGGACGCTCGGGGTCGATTGCTTTTGTAGTCCTGTAAATAAGGCGCAAAACATCGTCCTTTTGCATTCTGTCTTCAAAGGGCCAGGTTTCATTCATTGGGCACCAACCGATTATTGACGGATGGTTAAAGTCGCGGTTGATTTCTTCAATCCATTCTGGCAAAATTGCATAAACCGCTTCCGCACTGCTGTGGTCAACACCCCAACCGGGATACTCGCCCCAGGCAAGATAGCCCGCTTTGTCGCAATAATAAAGGTATCTTTCTTCAAATATTTTTTCGTGAAGCCTTGCGCCGTTAAACCCGCAGGAAAGCGAAAGTTCAATGTCTTTTTTCAGGTCTTCGTCGGTCGGCGCGGTATAAATACCGTCGGGATAAAAGCCCTGGTCAAGCACAAGGCGCTGAAAAACCGAGCGGCCGTTGAGCATAAATCTATCGCCGTCAAACGCAATTTCACGAAGTCCGAAATAACTTTGAACGCGGTCTTTCCCAAAAGTGATTTCAACATCATAAAGATTGCCGCAGCCAATATCCCACAAATGTTTTTCTTTCAAATCAACCGAAATGCGGGTGATTCCGTTCTTTGCGGCGACATCTGCTCTGCCCATCGGTTTGCCGTCAAAGGAAACCTCGGCAGAAAGCGGAGCGTTGCCGTTAAGGCATACTTCGAGCACAATTTGATTCTGCTTTATATTCGGAAAATACTTGACCCACTCAACATATTCTCTCGGCGTAAATTCAAGCCAAACCGTTTGCCAAATACCGGTTGTTCTCGTGTAATAGCAACCGGTCGAATTGTATTCGGCGCACTGTTTACCGGACGGAATAAAGTGATCCCTGGTATCATCTGCGGCAAAAACTGCGACGGTGTTTACACCTGCTTTGATATAGTCGGTTATTTCAAATTTAAAGGAAACATATCCTCCCTTGTGAGTGCCGACCTTTTTCTCGTTTATATAAACTTCAGCCGAATAATCAACCGCTCCGAAATGAATAAATGTTCTGCCGTTCAGTTTTTTGTTATCAACAGTAAAACTGCGTTTATACCAAACGCCGTACATAAAATCTTTATGTATGACACCTGATAATTTGCTTTCAGGACAAAAAGGCACAATAATTTCATCAGACAGTTTAACTTCGTCTTTAAAAAGTTCGCGCGCAACGCCGCTTTTACCGTTATCAATTTCAAATTGCCACGGTCCGTTAAGGTTTTGCCAATCGGCACGCTCAAACTGCGGTTTCGGGTGTTCTTTTCTGGGGATATTCATTGCATTTTCCTCCTACTGATACAGTTATGATAATTATATAGTGTAGAGCGTATATTTTCAAGATATAAATTGATAACTTGCCAAATGTTTTCGACACACTTTGCTTGACAGTTGTGTGAAATATGATATACTTTATAATGTCCTACGGAAAGAAGGTGACCCACGGATGAAGGATAACACAAAAACAATCACGGTCAATAAAAAAGCATTTCACGATTATTTTGTCGAAGAAAGTTTTGAAGCCGGGATTGAGCTTGCAGGGACCGAAATCAAATCAATACGGTGCGGCGGCTGCAATCTTAAAGACGCCTGGTGCGATATTGAAAACGGAGAATTGTTTGTTAAAGGTATGCACATAAGTCCATATGAACACGGGAATATTTTTAACAAGACCCCTCTGAGAAATCGCAAGTTGCTTATGCACAAACGCGAAATAATGCGCCTTTTGGGGGTTGTCAAACAGCAGGGGTTAACCCTCATTCCGTTGTCGCTTTATTTCAAAGGGTCGCTCGTTAAAGTTCAACTCGGTCTTTGCCGAGGCAAAAAGAACTATGACAAACGTGCAACCGAGGCGGCAAAAGCCGCGCGCCGCGACATTGAAAGGACAATGAAAGAAAGATACAGATAAGGGGGCGTAAAGGCTTCGACGGGGATTCAGAAACATAATAAGCGAGCAGTGGCGCGGACACACTTTAAAATCCGCAATTTAAAATTAACTGACAATAATACAGTTGCTTTTGCAGCCTAATTAAGGCTGCCGTCCGACCGAAGAATACCGCAGCTTCGTAAGGGCGTCATTTTAGCGGTGAACGTTAACGGGGAATTTCCTCGCACCCGTAACGGAAAGAGGATACCGAATTTATACGCCTGTCGATCGGCTTATGAATAAGGGAAATTGCAGTAGATCAACTGCGCTCGGAGAAAGTTATGCGGAAGAGTTTTCGGACAGGGGTTCGACTCCCCTCGCCTCCACCATAATGCGGACACAAAAAAGATGCGTCCGCCGAAAAGCCCGATTTTATCGGGCTTTTTTGCTACCCAAACGGCGATTTTGCTCTGCGCCAAAATGCAGATGCCAAATCGCCGTTTTCCCTTTGCGGATAGACTCCGACAAACGCAAAACCGAATATCCGATACGCAGGCAGATAGAAATCAAAAATCTATCTGCCTTTTTATTACCCTACAAAAAAGGAGAAAACAGATATGCTACAGAAAGAATTATCAAAACGGCTCAGGACTCGATACGACACCAAGATGGACGGCAACGGATGGCTGGAGGTGTCCTCGGACAGCATCCCCCTCTGCCGAATAAAATACAACGGTCAATATTTAAGCAACGCCGACCAAAACCTCTCCGATGAATACCGCAGTAAAATTGCAGCCATCGAGTCTGCCATGACCGAAAAGGGCTTTACGGCAGAAAGGACAAAAGAGGCGCAGGTGCTGTACACCCTCGCCTTATATGACTATGCCAAAGCGGATGACTTTGTGGATAAGCTCGTCAGTTGTTTCACTGAGGAACAGACCGACGAGCAGCTCATCGCCGCCGTCAACGCCGCATTCGGCACGGAACTGAAAACCGAGGATTACAGTAAAATAATGAATTCCATCCGAGCCAAGGCAATCAATGTTTCAAAATTCGTCGATCCCGAAGCCAAAAATAATGTTGACCTTGCAGAATGGGCGAAGCAGGCGCTGTCCCACGGGTGGGGCTATGTATACGGGACATACGGTGAGGTGCTGAACGAATCCATACTCACGACAAAAATATCTCAATTCCCGGAACAGGTCGGCGAGAACGAGGAATTCATTCGTCAGCATTGGCTCGGCGGCCGCACGGCCGATTGCATCGGGCTCATCAAAGGCTATGCATGGTTTAATTGTGACACCGGACAGATCGAATACCGCTCCAACGGCGTTCGGGATACCGGCTCCGACCCTATGCTCGACATGGCGACAGAGAAAGGCACGATTGATACTATGCCCGACATCCCCGGCATCGCCGTATGGATGGACGGACACATCGGCATCTATGTCGGCGATGGGCAAACGATTCACGCCGCCAACACGGAGTTGGGTGTTATTATGACGCCCCTTGCGCAGTCAGGATGGACGCATTGGCTCAAGATACCGTATATAACCTATTTGGAAAATACCGAATAAGGAATGAGGTTCTAATATGGTTTAGGCGGCAGGGAGTAAAATCTCTGCCGCCCTTTTGATATACAATCGACCGGCAAATGCTGCTGATATATATTGCAAAGGACAGCGGATCGATGAATGGGATCATGAAAATGCGACTGCGATTCCTGCGGGATGTTTTCTCTTGACAGTCAAATTTCCGTAAACGAGCTTTAAATAAGTTCGCAAAAGCCGAACCGTCGGCAGATATGATTTTTTATTCTGACACAGAAAACCGCTTGACATTTACGGTCAATGTATTATAATATTCTCATGAACATAGGAAACTAATTAGTTTGGAGAATTGTTATGGTCAAGGACGAACACGCTTCCCGGTATATCGGTATTCTTGCGAACCGCTTACGGAGAGAAATTGACGCACTGTCTTTCCGGGGACAATACAGCGGAACAGAGGGAAAGGCGCTGCATTTTATCCTCGCACATGATGACAGTGAGCTGTTTCAAAAGGATTTGGAGGACGAATTTGGCTTGCGTCCACCATCTGCCAGCGCCCTTGTCAAAAAGCTGGAACAGGACGGACTCATCAGCCGTGTCCCTGTATCATACGATGGGCGTCTGAAAAAAATCGTCCCCAGCGAAAAGGCACAGCAGAACCGGGAAAAGGTCTTGTGCGATGTTCAGGACTTAGAGGAACGACTGCTGCGTGGCATTTCGGAACAAGACCGGGCACAATGGCTGGAGATTACAAAAAAGATGATTGAAAACCTTTAGCTATATGCGAAAGGTTTTCAATTTGAACACAAGGTTAGATTTCTAATTAGTTATAATAATCGGAGGGAAATATGGAAACGCTTGAACAAAAATATGAACATGAAAAAATCGGGAAACTTCTGATGATGTTTTCTGTTCCCAGTGTGATCTCACTCGTTCTGAACGCGCTCTATAACATGGTGGATCAAATATTCATCGGAAACGGTGTCGGCTATCTCTGT
>CAVDRT010000090.1:0-3982 GCA_963611445.1 bacterium | reverse complement strand
GAATAAGATAACAATAGGGGGATAGGATTAAATGTGGTTTTGGTTTGCGATTATCGCACTTTTGTGTTGGAGCGGGTCCGACCTTTTTTCGAAAATCGGCTGTAAGGACGGCGATGATAAACTCAGCCATTTAAAAATGGTTATGGCGGTCGGCGTTGTGATGGGACTTCACGCGGCTTATGAAATTTTCATCGGCAAAACCGTGATAAATTTCAATATAATTCTGACATATCTTCCCGTTTCAATGCTCTACATAGTTTCAATGGCAATCGGATATTTGGGGCTCAGATATATTGAACTTTCGATTTCATCGCCTATATGCAATTCGTCGGGCGCCGTTGTTGCAATTTTGACGATATGTATATTCGGAATTAAAGGGTACAACGCCTATCAAATTGCGGCGGTTGCCCTTATTTGCATAGGTGTGGTTATGCTCGGCGTTGTGCAGATGACCGAAGACGACGAACTCAGGATGAAACGGCAGGAGGCTTCGAACACCAAATATGCCAAATCTTTTTGGGCGCTTGCAATTCCTGTGATATATTGCCTTTTGGACGCGCTCGGAACATTTGCCGACAGCATTGTGCTTGAAAAACTCAATGAAGATTCCGCCAATGTTGCGTATGAACTGACATTCCTTTTTGTCGGTATACTTGCCGCGGTTTATGTTCTCGTTATTCGCCGCGATAGGCTGGTTTTTAAATCCGAAGCGCCGAAATATCTCGGGGCTTGTTTTGAAACCGCGGGTCAGTTTGCTTATATTTACGCTTTGTCCGATTCGGAGCATGTGGCGTTGTCTGCACCTATAATTTCGGCATACTGCGCTGTGTCTGTGATTTGGGGAAGGATTTTCCTCAAAGAAAAACTTTCATTTAAACATATGGTTTCAATTGCGCTGGTTATAGTCGGTATAGTTATACTCGGAATATTCGATGGATAGGCTCTCGCCGGTCTAACCTCAAAATCCGACTTTTTTCGTATTGACAAAAAGAACTAAAAATTATATAATATTTTTGTTATGAACTTATGTGTTCATTGGTGCCTATTTCGCTGTTACTGCTTTTTGCCGATGAACACTTTTTTTGCGTGAAGAGAGGATAGAGTAATGACAAAATACATTTTTGTAACAGGCGGCGTTGTTTCGGGTCTCGGAAAAGGTATTACCGCAGCTTCTTTGGGAAGACTTTTGAAAGCGAAAGGACTTCGCGTTGCGGCGCAAAAACTGGACCCGTATATAAATGTTGACCCGGGCACTATGAGCCCTTATCAACACGGTGAGGTTTATGTGACCGAAGACGGCGCCGAAACTGACCTTGACCTCGGACATTATGAAAGATTTATCGACGAAGACCTCAACAAGTTTTCAAATCTCACAACCGGCAAGGTTTATTGGAATGTCCTCAATAAAGAAAGAAGGGGAGAGTACCTCGGCGAAACAGTTCAGGTTATTCCCCACATCACAAATGAAATCAAAGAATTTATTTACAGTGTCGGCAAAAAAACCGATGCGGATGTTGTCATCACCGAAATCGGCGGTACGACAGGCGATATTGAAAGCCAGCCGTTTTTGGAGGCTATCAGACAGGTCGGTCTTGAAGTCGGAGCCGAAAACTCTCTTTACATTCATGTGACTTTGGTGCCGTATATCCGCGGCTCCGAAGAACATAAGTCAAAACCCACTCAACATTCGGTTAAAGAACTTCAGGGAATGGGCATTCACCCTAACATTATTGTTCTCAGATGTGACGAGCCGCTTGAAAAATCAATTTTCAAAAAGATTTCAATGTTCTGCAATGTCAAGCCCGATTGTGTTATCGAAAATATAACGATTCCGGTACTTTACGAAGCCCCGCTTATGCTTGAAAAGAACAATTTTTCCGAAATTGTCTGCCGTGAATTGGGACTCAATTGCCCGACGACCGATTTGAGCGAATGGCGAATGATGATTGACAAAATCAACAACCGCACAAAGAGCGTGACAATCGGTTTGGTCGGAAAATATGTTCAGCTGCACGACGCGTATCTGTCCGTCGCGGAGGCGCTCCGCCACGCAGGATATGAAAAAGGCACTTTTGTTAATATCGAATGGATTGATTCGGAGACTGTCACCGAAGATAATGCAAAGGAAAAATTGATTCAGTGCGACGGCGTGATTATCCCGGGCGGTTTCGGCAATCGCGGAATTGAGGGTATGATTACAACGGCGGAATTCTGTCGCAAAAACAATATTCCGATTCTTGGAATATGCCTCGGTATGCAGATTATGGCGATTGAATACGCAAGAAATGTTTGTGGATTTAATGACGCAAGTTCAGGCGAATTTGATGAAAATTCAACTCATAAAGTCATCGATTTTCTCCCCGACCAGAGCGATGAGGTTGAAAAGGGCGGAACACTCCGCCTCGGTGCTTTTCCGTGCAAAGTTGCCGAGAACACAATGATGTACAAGTGTTACGGCGCAGGGCTTATTCACGAGCGTCACCGCCACCGCTATGAATTCAATAACGAATTCAGACAGGACTTTATTGATAACGGTTTAATAATCAGCGGAACTTCACCTGATGAACATATTGTCGAAACAATTGAAATTCCGAATGAAGACTTTGCTGTCGGTGTTCAGTTCCACCCTGAATTCAAGAGCAGACCAAACCGTCCGCACCCGTTGTTTGTGGGTCTGGTCGGCGCAGCGCTCAAAAATGTTGAAAACAAGCAAAAATAAATATCCAAAAGGCATCTTCCGTTCGGATAGGTGCCTTTTGTTTTTTGGGCCGAAACCACTTAAATAACAGTGATAATCATACGGCGGATTATTGACATTCGGGCTTTTTTGATATACTATATACTATAAAGTTAGATAAGGCAAACTGTGCGTTATCGTCAGCCCAAATTCGGAATGGGGAATGAAAATGAAATTCACAAAAATGCACGGCATCGGCAATGATTATATTTATTTTGATTGCACCGAGGAAAACATAAAAGACCCGGTGAAACTCTCCGTGATTTTGTCGAAATATCACTTCGGCGTCGGCTCGGACGGTGTTGTTTTGATTATGCGGTCGGACATTGCAGACTTTCGGATGCGTATGTTTAACGCCGACGGCAGTGAGGGGAAAATGTGCGGCAATGCCACAAGATGTATCGGTAAATATGTTTATGAGAGAGGATTGACCGATAAAACCGAACTCACTCTTGAAACTTTAAGCGGTGTTAAGCATTTAAAACTCACCGTGTGTGACGGACGAGTGGTTTCTGTTTCGGTCGATATGGGCAAAGCAAGTTTTGAGCCCAAAGATGTTCCTGTCAACTCTGAAAAACCTCTCATCAATTCTCCGATAACCGTTGACGGCAATGTATATAATGTTACTGCTCTTTCGGTCGGAAACCCGCATTGCGTTATTTTCACAAATGAATCGGTTGACGGAATGGAACTTGAAAAAATCGGACCGAAATTTGAGAATTTTAAAGATTTTCCCGAACGGATAAATACCGAATTTGTTAATATAATTGATGATGAAACGCTTAAAATGCGCGTTTGGGAACGCGGCAGCGGTGAAACATTTGCCTGCGGAACAGGGGCGTGCGCCGTCACTGCGGCGGCAGTGAAAAACGGTATTTGTCAGCCCGACACGGACATAACAGTGAAACTCCGCGGCGGTGACTTGACAATCAACTGCAAATCGGATGGCAGAATAATTATGAGCGGACCTGCCGCATTTGTTTTTGACGGTGAAATATTGATTGGGGAGGCACTCAAATGCTTAAAGTAAATAAGGATTATGCAAATTTAAAAGAAAGTTACCTTTTTTCGGACATTGCCCATAAGGTGGAGTCGTTTTCGAAAAGCCACCCCGAAATAAAGATTATAAAAATGGGGATAGGAGATGTCACGCTTCCGCTTGCCGAAACAGTTGTTGACGCCGCCCGTGCCGCTTCGGCTGAAATGGGCGTAAAAGAAACTTTTCACGGTTACGGTCCCGAACAG
>CAVDRT010000089.1:0-3821 GCA_963611445.1 bacterium | reverse complement strand
TTATACCACTTTCCGTCAATCCTCACGGCATTCCACATATGCCTGCCGCCGCTGAAAGTTCCGCTCACGAGGGTCGATTCTATCCCCGCTCTGGACAAAAGCAGATTAAACGCACGCGAATAGCCCTCGCACACCGCTTTTGCCGTTTTTCCCCCGTCGGACATACGATCGGTAACGATTGCGCCGTATGCCGAAAACGCTCTGAAATCCGCCGTATGACCGGATTTTTCCGCCTCGGCTGCGTCGTAATCATATTTCACACGGTCGGCAAGCCAACGAAACGCCTCCAGTTCTCTGTCATACTGAGCGGAATATTTTGAAATACGGCGGTCAAACTCAAGCAGTGCCGCGTTTAATTTATTTTCCATTTCGGCTTTTGCGGAGGCCTGACAGGTGTATTTAAGTTTTATGTAATAAACCCCGCCGTGCTCTTTCCAGGAATAATTTCCGTCCAGCCAAAAATATTCGGGAAAATCGTTCCGCACGCCCGTGTGGGCCAGCACCAAATCACGATAACTCTTCACGGATTTCAGTTTTATGAAATCCGTCGAAAGATTTTTCGCCGCCTTTTCAATGTTTTCATAAGCCGAACGCTGAGCGGCGTCCATTTTTTGGTAATAATATCCGCTGTATTTTTTGCTTTCTTCGCCCGTTTGCGTCGGCAAATGATTTTCCGCCGATGACTGATTTTTGCTTTCCTGCGTTTCGGAAGAACTTTGCGGGTTTTCGCCGCGGCTTTTAGAAGAAACGGGGTTTTCCCCACCGCCGTCATCTATATAAACAACGCCCGTATCCTCTCCGCCCGTGATTTTGTATGTAGTCCAAAAGCGGCGCCCGAAGGAGCAGCCGCAAAGCGCGAACATTATAAATGCCGCAAATAAAGACAAAATTGCTTTCTTCACCGTTGCCCCTCCTCCATAAATTCAAGATATTCGGCGCTGCGATGATACTGTGCATAAGACAAATTGCTCTCGGTCACGCCGATTAAATATAAAAAACGATTTTTAAGACTCAATGACAGATAAGGCGAAAAAAAGCGTGCTGCCGTCTTATAAAGCAGACGGTCAAATCCCTCCGCCCCCGAATTTTTGAGCGCGTCTTCTCCGCCCACCGCAAAACCGTCATCGCCGTCAAGTCCGCCGAAACGGTCAATTATTCTTATAAGCGCCGCGCGGTCAGCAGCGATATAGCCCGACATTTTTTCTCCCGAAACCTTTTCATAAGCCGAAACGGTCTCGCCCGTTCCCAGTGACAGATAAATTTCTTTGAAGCTTGTCCTTCTTTTGTTGATTTCCACCGAAATATCGGTCACTTCACGGCAGGCAAATTCAGACGAGCCGAGCGACAGCGTTATTTCCGCAAATCGGGCATCGTCGTCCTTATATATAAAAAATATTCTCGAAATTCGGTCGGTCTTTGCCGCATTTTCCGCTTTTCCTTTTAAATCCTTTTTCCTGTGACCCGAAACGGAGACAAGCGCCACAAGCAAAAACACTGCAAGACAACAAGAAAATGTGATAAAAAAAGCCTTAAATGCCGCTTTTAAATCCCTTTGCCTTTGAGCCGACTTCATCGATAATCAATTTCCTTTCATAATTATATCATTTTATCACGCTTTCTTCACCCGATTTTTAATTACAATATTGTAATAACTGCCGCAGATTGTGAAACAGAACAAAATACCGCGGCAAATTCAAAAAAATGTTGCCGAAAAAGCATTTTAATGATATAATGAATACTAACCGTTCAAATAAATCTTTTTATGATTATTTTTTTGATATATCACATCAATATACAATGGAGATTTTGACAATGGAATCAAACATCACAACCAAAAAACCGAGGGTGTTCAGCGCCATACAGCCGAGCGGAATGTTGACGCTCGGAAATTATCTCGGAGCACTCCGCAACTGGAAGAAAATGCCCGGAGAAATGGACTGCATTTTTGCGGTTGCCGATTTGCACGCAATAACCGTGCGCCAGGTTCCCGCCGATTTCAGACGGCAGATTTACAGCACCGCCGCCATTCTTTTGAGTTTGGGAATTGACCCCGAAGAAAGCATTTTATTTATTCAGTCGCATGTCTCGGCACACGCGCAGCTTGCCTGGATACTCAATTGTTATACAGGTTTCGGCGAACTTTCGAGAATGACCCAGTTCAAAGAAAAATCACAAAAGCACCCCGAAAACATCAACGCGGGACTTTTCACATATCCGTCGCTTATGGCGGCTGATATTCTGCTTTACAACGCTGACCTTGTTCCTGTCGGCAATGACCAAAAGCAGCACCTTGAAATAACAAGGGACATTGCCACGCGTTTCAACGGTATTTACGGCGATGTGTTCACACTGCCGGAGCCTTATGTTCCGAAAACCGGAGCGAGGGTTATGAGCCTGCAGGACCCGACGCGAAAAATGTCAAAATCCGATGAAAACGCGAACGCCTGGGTCGCAATTCTTGACAAGCCCGAAGATATTATGCGGAAATTCAAGCGTGCCGTCACCGATTCCGAAGGCTCGGTGACCGTCGGCGAAGGACGGCTCGCAATGAACAACCTTATCGGAATATATTCCGCCGTTACGGGGCTTGACATAAAGGAAATCGAAAACGAATTTGACGGCAAAGGATATGGCGAATTCAAAGCACGCCTTGCCGAAGCGGTTATTGAAGAACTGAGACCCATCAGAGAAGAATACGACCGCATAATAAAAGACAAAGCGTCGCTTGAAGAAATCTATAAAAAAGGCGCCGAAAAGGCGGAAAGAATCGCTGTCCGCACCCTTTGCAAAGCCGCGAAAAAAATCGGCTTTGTCCTTTAAAACTATGTCCGATATGTTTAAAACGCTCGCCGGAAATGCTTATATTAAAGAACGCATTAAAGATATGCTTTTGTCCGGCAGACTTGTCCATTCATTTATAATCGAGGGTAACGAAGGGCTCGGCAAACACACACTCGCGTCAATCATTGCCGCCGCGGCAAATTGCACCGAAAGCAGCCCGCCCTGCGGCGAATGTAAATTCTGCAAGACCGCAAAAACCTTTTCACACCCCGACATAAAACTTTACAAACCGACCAAAACCCGTTTCTCAATCGACACGGTGCGCGAAATCAGAAAAGAAGCGTATATTATGCCGATTGAGGCAAAGCGGCAGGTCTTTGTTCTCCAAAATGCCGAGCTTATGACGACCGAAGCGGCGAACGCTTTGCTTAAAATACTGGAGGAGCCGCCCGGAACGGCAATGTTCATTTTGCTCACTTCAAGCGCGGCGCTGCTGCCCGTCACCGTGCGTTCAAGGTGCCTGACATTCACTTTGAGCGAGCCCGATACCCGGGAAGCCGCAGATTATCTTGAAGCCCGTTTTCCCGAACACTCTCCCGAAAGGATAAACGAAATCCTCAAAGATTCGTGCAATATAGGCAAGGCCATCCAAAAACTTTCGGGTGATAAAAACGATATTTTCGAAACAGTGTCTGATTGCCTGGCGGCGCTTGAAAGCCGCGATTTATATGAACTTTTGAAAATCTTTGCCGAAACCGGAAAATCCCCTGCGGAAGCAAAACAAATCCTTTCGGCGCTTTATGAATCGGTCACACAAAGAATTTCGGGAATATACAAAGAAAAGGCGGCGGTTGATAAAAACTGTCTTTTCAAAACGGCGGATTTGCTGCAGTCGGCGATAAAGGACCTTTCTTTCAACTGCAACACTCAGCTTGTGATGACGCACACCGCAGCCGCGCTTTACGACATCACGAAATAAATCAACTCGACGGCAAAATGCCGTCGGTCTCATATCCACACCGGAGGAAACAATACAATGG
>CAVDRT010000088.1:0-2692 GCA_963611445.1 bacterium | reverse complement strand
GTGTTGGAAATGCTCGGAGCCTTGAGCAGATAGAAAAGACCCGCAATACCTGCAAGAGCCGAGCCGATTGCAAATGTCACGGTGATTACCATATTGACATTGATACCCATAAGTTGGGTTGCGTCGCGGTCTTCCGAAGTTGCAACCATAGCGCGTCCCATTTTTGTGTATTTAACAAACAGGCTGAGCGCCGCCATTACAACAATTGTGCAAGCCAGCGTCACAAGTGTTGCAACCTGAATTTTCATTCCGAACCATTTCACGGTCCCGAGTTCAAATATATTAACCATTTTAGGCGCGGAGCCGAATATTATCTGTGCCAGACTTTGGAGCAAATAACTGACGCCGATTGCAGTGATGAGGACCGCCAAAGGAGAAGCGCCTCTCAGCGGTTTATATGCCACACGCTCAATTGTAACGCCCAAAATCGTGCAGAATATAATTGCCGCCGCAATAGCGATTGCGGGATGACCGGTCATTGCCATAAAGACATAAATCGTGTACCCGCCGACCATTATAATGTCGCCGTGGGCAAAGTTAAGCATTTTTGCAATACCGTAAACCATAGTATAGCCCAAGGCTATCATAGCATATATGCCGCCTATGCTTAACCCGTTTATCAAGGTAGTAATAATTTCCATTTTAGCACCTTACCGTTATAAATTTGAATATTAACCGACATTTAACAGCCGGAAAATTCCGATCTGTTAGATCTCGGTTAATATAAACCAATGGCAGCGAATTTGAAAAGTTCGCATTTTTTCTTTATATGAATTTATCTGCAGCGCGCCGAAAATTCGGCGCGCGCAGATTAGAAAAGTCGAAAATGATTAGGCTACTGCGTCAGCCTCTTTGATGATAACTTTGGTAGCGTTCTTGTTGACATAACCGTTTTTATCCCAGGTTACATCGCCGCCGTTACCTGTTACGGCATTTTTAAACTTATAGGTTTTGAAAGTTTCTTTAAGTGTATCGCAAAGGTCGGAAGCGGAGATTGTGACATCGTCAACCTTAGCCTCTTTCATAGCGCCCACAATTGCATATACACAGTCATAGGCGGAAGCCGCAAACTGGTTAAGTGTTTCCTTGCCGTATTTCTCGGTGTATTTTTTGATGAAATCACCCGCAGTGCCTGTGGTGGCGGTTGAATCGAAGTGAGAAAGCATTGAAACTTCCTGCGGAATTGACTTGATGTCGAAGCCTTCGGTTGAATCTATACCGTCAAATCCGTCGCAGCCGTAGTAAACAGCGTCATCAGCGATTTTACCTTTAGCCTGTTTCATAAAGATTGAAGCCGGAGTATAATAAATCGGCATAAAGATAAATTTGCAGTCTTTGAGTTCGTTAATCTGTGAGTCGAAACTGGTGGCACCGGCATCGGTGAACAAGGTTTCAACAACAGTCACATCTGAATCAAGGTTATCCTTGAACTGTTTGTAGATACCTGCTGAATAGTTATCGTCGGATTTATAGAAAATGCCGATTGTCTGTCCCTTAAAGTTGTCGTTAACATATTTAGCGGCGGCTTTACCCTGGTTGCCGTCCGCAAAACACATCTGATAACCGTTGTCATATTTCGGAATGTCATCATTTGATGCCGAGGGGGTAAGGAAGAACACATTATCTTCGTGTGAAAGGTTTGTCCACTCAGCACAGGGAGCCGATGTTACGCAGCCCAAAGAAACCTGCATACCTTTTTCAAGCAAAGACGCATAGTTTGTTGCAACCTTTGTTGCGTCGTGCATATCGTCAGTTGTTTCAAGTTTGAATTTAACACCGTTAAGACCGCCTGCCGCGTTGATTTCGTCAACTGCGAGCTGAGCACCGTTCTTAACACCGTTGCCGTAAATAGCAGCTGCACCTGTAAGTGGGCCCGAGAGGCCGATTATATACTCTTTGTTGTTTGCTGTGTAACTCTTTGAACCGCAACCCGCAAAACACGCGCAAACCATGGCAACAACCATTGCCAAGCTAACGATTTTTACTAATTTTTTCATTGCTTATTACCTCTTTCTTTAATTTTATAAACCCAACCCCAAACAAAAGGAGCAGTTTATTGACTGAAATTAAGATTTTGCGTAGGCGGAATATACATTTATATGGTCATAAACGGCTTTCCATTTGTCCGTTCCGCCTACCGTGACAAATATGTAATCGTTGCCGTCGTCACCGTTTGCATATGAAGCAATACAGTTTCCGGCTTCAACCGTGTACCCGGTTTTCCCGGCTATCACAGTTGCGCCTTCGGGCTCTGTTCCGTACATACGGCTGAAAAGTGTGCTTGTAACTTTAATACCTTCGGGGTGCTGTTCGGTCGCGGCGGTTGTGTATTCCTCCGTCGTCAGCACCTGCCGGCAAACATCATTTTTCATTGCATAATTCAAAAGGACCGCTATATCCGTGACCGTGCATTTGTGATTTTCATTGTGAAGTCCGCTTGCGTTTGTGAAATTTGCGGTTGAAAGCCCGAGTTCCGCAGCCTTTTTGTTCATCGCTTCCGCAAATTTATCCTCACTCCCGAAAACAGTCATCGCAAGCCCCGTTGTCGCATCGGCACCGGACGCCAAAATCGAGCCGTAAAGCATATCCTTGACCGTCACCGTTTCGCCTGCCGAAAATCCGACAACCGAAGCCTCCTGCTTATAAAGCGGGTCGGTGACCTCATAGGAATAGGTGAAAGTATCATCAAAAC
>CAVDRT010000087.1:0-6390 GCA_963611445.1 bacterium | reverse complement strand
GACTATCCGATGTAAATAATTGCCGAAAAATATTTGTTGCTTTTAACCAAAAACTTTGTTGGAGAAATAGGTGATTTCAACAAATTTTGTTTTTGACCGGTTTTTTTTATAAAAAATATTGTTGTTTTTGAAGAAAAATTATATAATATAATTGCCAAAAATTTGTGGAGGTATAAATCGGCTATTATGAGTAGGAATTATTTCAAAAAAACGGCTGCCGTTATACTGTGTATTGCAATGCTTGCAACAATGTTTGCGTCGTCATTCACGGTTTCGGCGGCTTGCGACCACAGTTACTCCTATACGGTAAAAACATTACCGTCGGGAACTGCTGACGGCTCGCGCGAAGGCGTTTGCACAAAATGCGGCACCACAGTGACGGAGAAAATCAATGCGACGATTGACAGTGTTGATTATACCCCGAGCGGCAATTTCGAGTACGGGCTCAGCCGTTCCGATGTCGGCGCTTGTCTTGAGGACACTCCGGCGCCCGATACGGCGTTTGATTTTGTCAAAGATCTCGGCGGTATCGCAAATGATCCTTCGGCTGCGGAACACAACTATGAAGTGTTTTCAACAAATTTCCTGAAATACGCCCAGGATACCAATTATGCTTCAAAGTCAATCAACATTCATTTCCCTGAGGGAACATTTTATTTCAGCCAATCACTCGGAATGTATTATTGGTCTGATTCCGATAATGAATCTATATATTACGGTAAATTTAACTTTGACGGTGTAAAGGATAAAACCACACTTGTTTTGGATGATACCACCGCCGGCAAGCGCACCCTTCCGTTAAGCGGCGCGGAAGTTAACGAAACCGGCTTTTTTACCAACTATATTTACGATAATTCCGATGCAACAAAGATATCAAGGGCATACGGAAAGCTGCACGGTATAATGCAGGATATCACTTTTACCACGAAAACATATCTTGACAGCAACGGCAAAGAAACTTCAAAGATGAATTTTATTGACGGCGGCACAGCCCTGACCGGTGATAATAAGGATAAATACAATATCGCGTTGAACCTTTACAGTTTCAAAATGAACAACTGCACTGTCAAAGGTTTCAATTCGGTTTTTGTCGGTTGCTCTTCGATTACAGCACCGTATCTCACCAACAACACATTTGAAGATTTTACTGATTCCTTCTTTGATTTTTGTGCGCTCGTCGATTCAAAGATAACAAATAATATAATCAAAGGAAAGGGATATAAGACCTCCGATGGTTATATGCCGGCACATTTTGTGACATCCGATCAGACATTCTTCTGCGCCGGTATAATTTCCAATAATAAATTCTCTAATATGGAATTGAGAGGGACTGCTTATTCTCGCGGAGGACGTACATTTACTTCCGGTTACGGAACAGCTGTCACCACTTTTTCAAACAATTTGTGCGAGTGCGTGACGAGCATCGGCGGTTTTGAAACAATAACCCTTAACAAATTTACAAACTGTTCCAAGTCGGATATGACTGCTTATCTTAAATCTTTGGGAAGCGTTTCTTCATCTTTCACATCAAAAGATGTGTTTGTTATGGAAAGTTCTCAAACAACAAACAGTTATTTTTCCGATGATATGCAGGAAACATATTTGATTCATCCCGATGCCGCAGAGGTTATTGAGAATGAATACAAATTTAAAAATGTTCAAATTGACAAATTGACGAGAAAACTCACAAGCGACAGCGAAGGATACACAAATCGCAACATTGATTTGACGATGTTCCCGATTCAATATGTCCCGTATAATTATTTCTATAACGGAACCGACCTCAACCTGAACGGTAAAGCTGTATATGTCGGATACATCGGCAATTCACAGGTCGGTCAGGAAAAATATTACGGCGTTACATCTTTGTTTGATGCTGCGGGCAATGATGTTGCTTTCACAGGGAATGTTCTGCCGTCAATAAGCGAATGGACTGAAAAAAGTTCAAATATCGCCGCGGTCGAAAAGGTTGACGGCGGTGTGAAGCTTACAATCACAAAAAATCTCACTGACAGTGAATTGTTCAGCTTTATAGGTGAATTCGATATAACTTCACCGTACGCTTGCTATTCTGATTTAAATAATTATGAAGTTGTGAGCGGTGCTGTGTCCGGATATAGCCTGTTTATCTCGAAAAAGAACGATGCGGGAAATTACATAGGCGGAACAGCAATCCCGTTTGTCAGTGCTACTTCATTGAACAATCCCTATATCTTCAATATGAGCAAAACTGTGGGTGTTCAATCAGAAAGCCCTTCAATCGTGTCGGATGCGAGATTTATGCTCAGAATAACTTGCACGGCTTCTGAAGAAAATCCGGTTGAAGTAATAATTCCCGATTTTACTCTCCAAAGGTATGACGGCTTCGCGAACGGAGCGGATCTTGAAGATGTCAGCCACACTTCTTTGAATATTGATTATTCGGCAATCGGTGCGGATTATGACACGGTTTACTCTGCAATTGAAAAGAAAAACGGCTACGGAAACACAAATGCTGTTGAAAAGGTTTATTTCAATGAAACATACGGCGATTTGCGCTCAAATTCGTCCACACCGAACGATTCTGCCGCAATTCAAAAAGCGTTTGATGATATAAAAGACACAAATAAGGAACTTGTGTTTGAAGAGGACGAGTACTCAATCCGCACCAGGATTGTTTTACAGGGCGGCAGTACATACCGTGTCAGAGGTCTCGGTGATGTGCTGTTCACCAACACAGTTGATGATACTATGTTTACACAAACGGGTGACGGTGTCGTCAGCGGTTACTTTGTCGGATTCAACACAACCCGCGGCGCTGCTGAGATTCTCAATAACGGCAGTATATTCACAGGTGTTAAATTTAAAAATTTCATCTTTGATAAATGCACATTGGGCGGCGATCACATTCTGTTTGATGATTGTACATTCGACACATCGATTTTCCAAGGCGGTGCTCTTTCAAAATCATCAAGAATGTTTAGTGATTCTTATTTCAATAATTCACTCATCACTGATACCTACTGTCATGTAGGTTGGATAAGTTCCGAAGTCTTAGGCGATGAGGGAAGAACAGACGCCGGATGGTTGTTCTATAATACGGGCTTTAACAAAAGCACAATGAGCAATGTTTGGTCTGAGTTTATTCGTTTCAGCAACGGTGACTGGTATAAAGATAATAACTATCCCGCAACAAACTCTTTGTACCAAGGAAACCTGCTTGACTATACAACCGAAATTCGTTTGGGTGCGGGCGATATTGCCATTGCCAACGCAAACTATCACTCTTCTGTTAGGAATCTCTATGTAAATGACAAGTCTTTGAAAGACCCCGGGTATGATATGCAAAACCGCTCGGTCGGTACATATCATATCAGTTCCGGAGTTTCCGTAATCGGAAACGCGTTCAGCGAGAACTATGATTTTTCACCTGCAATCTACTTTGAGGGTGACACGGTTGCAAGGACCTCCGACGGTAAAGTTACATTTAAGAATGTCAATATTTATGGAAATAAATATGATTTCAAGTCGTTGGAACAAACTACAAACAATGTTTTCTCATATGAAGGCAAGGTTGCTGAATATACCCCGAGATATAATGTTGACCTTGAAACCTGTTGCTATCGCAATTTGGATGTAACGGGCTCGACCGGTAACTATATTGATTTCAGCAGCATAAATTTCTTTGATGAGCCTGAAAATCTCATTCCCGGCACTGTGATTTATGATTCGAATGTTTCCGGTATTTTGACATATGATTCTTCAGTCGGTGCATACGGTGTTGAATCATTTGGAGGAAAACAGCTGAGTACTGTCACTTTCCTCGCACAAGATATGATAACCGACTTTAATGGTGAAGCATATTATAACGGCGGAGCTTACGCAATTCCGAATGTTACGGTTAAAGACGGCGATTATGAACTTAAATACGGCACCGATTATTTGATAGTAAATGCTCAGAAAGAACTCGGTGCAACAGGTAGCGGAAACCGCCAGCCGAAGATTTACGGATTGGGCAAGTATACTGGAGTGCTCAGCATACCCGCAACGGTTGTTGCGCGCCCGATAGAACAGTGCAATGTTAATCTTTCAGCACACAGTATGGCGTATACAGGCTCTTCCTTAAAACCGACTGTCACGAAGGTTAATTACAATCAAATCAACCTCACCGAGGGCACTGATTATACCGTAAGCTATGGTGAGAATATTTACGGTAAAGGTGTTGTTATCATTACAGCCGGCACCAGCGGTAAATTATCGGGAAGCAAATATGTTGAATTTGACATAACAGGCTCTCCCAATCACAACTATAAGACAACTGTTATAAAACCGACCTGTACAGAAGCAGGATACACATTGCACACCTGCACTGACTCAGGCTGCACAGTAAATTATAAGGATAATTACATTGTTGCAACAGGTCATAATTATGTCGAAGAAAGAACTAATGCAACCTGTACCGAAACAGGAACGGTTACAGTTAAGTGTTCTGTTTGCGGTGATGTTAAAAGCACAAAAACCGTTGAAGCGAAGGGACATTCGTATAAAAACACTTATGTTGCCCCGACCTGTACGCAGGAAGGTTATTCCGGCAGAGTCTGTGCTGTGTGTGGAAATACTGTTACCAGTGTAACACATGCGGCAACAGGACATACCTATGGAAACACAACCACTACAGAGGGCACTTGCAGTACAAAAGCGCGGATAATCTCAACTTGCATTACTTGCGGTGACAAAAAGATTATTGAAAGAGAACTTAATCCCAACAAACACAATTGGACAGGCACTGTTACAAAATTTGCTACCTGTACAGAAGGCGGAGTTATAACAAATGCAACCTGTGCTGACTGCGGGGCAACTGCCGATTCTGTAACTACTCCTGCACTCGGTCACAGCGTTGACAAATGGACAGTATCCGACTCGTGGAAAACCGGTAACTGTTCCAACTGCGGAAAGCAGGTTAAATCTTCCGTTTACTCTTGGGATTTCACAGACAAATCCAAAACAGAGGCTTTGGTTTCACACTTGACATCTGTTTCAAGCGTTTATTCAAATATCGGAACGACTTCTTTTGCAGCCGACGACGGCGCACTCACTATCAGCAATTCAACTTCCAACAACCCGCGTGATGCACTTGTCTTTGATAAACTCGCAACACCTAACGGCTCAACACCGTATTCGTTGACCGTTACTTCCGATACTACCGGCGATTATCAGGCAAGCAGAACTCAGGCAGGAATAATATTTGCCAAAGATAATAACGGCTACTGGGGCTATATTACCGGTGTTGCCGGTGCCAGCAATGGCTTTATGAGAAATATTGTTTATTTCCAGAAAACCTCCGGAGGGTATACTGTTTATTATATAAACCAATCCGGTATTGAGTACGGTACAGTGTCAAACCATCCTTATCCGGCGATAGTAAGCATTACCGACGCTTTCGGAAATGACAGGTCAGCCAAATTCACAAAAGCCGATGAAGGTTTGATTTTTGGTATGGGAGTGTCGTATGCGGGATTTAATAAAACCAACCGTAAAGGCGACAGTTTCAAATCCACCAACACCGTTACAATTAAAGATGGCTATTATTGCCTTGATACCACATTGGAGTGTACCGATATTTCATCGGATGCTTATGGTTGGAAGTTTAAACTTGCAACACTCAAATTCTCGTTGGATGAAGCCGAGTTCCTTGGTCACGATGTCAGCAACGACAGTGTGACAACGCTTGCCGATCGTCTTAAATCTGTTGCTAAAATTTCAACAGTTGAGGGACTTACTCCTTGTTTCGGTATTGCCCGCGCTGTTGTTGGAGAGCAGCCAACATCAATTACGAGAGTTTATGATGTAACCGCCGAGTATGCAATGACAGACGGAAGTACATCTTCTTGCACTCATACTAACACGGAAGTAAGAAATGCGTCAGCCGCCACTTGCACAAAAGACGGCTATACAGGTGATACATACTGTAAAGATTGCGGAATAAAACTTGCTTCGGGAACAACAATTAAGGCAGGACATAAATGGGATTCCGGTGTTGTGACCAAACCTGCAACTACAACCGAAACCGGTATAATGACTTATACTTGCACGGTTTGTAAAGAAACCAAAACCGAAGTTATTCCGACCGTTTCTTGTGAACACAAGAATATTGCGATCGACGCAGCTGTTGCTGCTACCTGCACAACTTCGGGTCTCACCGAGGGCTCACATTGTACTGATTGCGGAAACACAATCAAAAAGCAGGAAGTTATTCCGGCTCTCGGACACGACTACAATTATAATGTCACAAAAGAAGCTACTTGTACGGAAAACGGAATTCAGACAACCACTTGCTCGCGTTGCGATTACAGTGTGACAGTTGATATTCCGGCAAAGGGTCACTCTTGGGACGCAGGGGTTGTGACCAAA
>CAVDRT010000086.1:0-8034 GCA_963611445.1 bacterium | reverse complement strand
GTTCCGGGTTTTATTGTTTTTTGGTTGCCTTGATTGCATGCTTTGCGGCTAAATTTGTTTTGTCATCAAGGTCATTAACAAAACGGTTTTACGCGGTTTTCGCAAACGGCTTTATGTCGGTGGCATTTGTTTTTGCACCGATTGCCGTCATAAAACAATATGATTTTCCGGCGAGACTTGCCCTCGGATACTCTCCTGCAAAATCGTTTTTGGACGGTGTTTTATACACTGCCGTTAACCGCTTGTTTGCCGTTTCGGCGGTCGCGCTTGCGGTTTTTGCGGTTGGTATGTTTGCCTTTGCGGCGGCTGTGAGTTTTAAAATGTATCAGACCGAAAAAACACACAATTCGGCTGAAAGCACAAAAAACGAAAAATAAAATTTTGCCGCGGGGGCATTCCCCGCGGATTTTTTACCACTTGAATATATCGGATTAAAGTGGTAATATGATAATGTGGCATTATGATAAAAGGCGGAGGTTTTAAAATTGTCAAATCCATATTCAAAACATACCGATAAACTTTTTGAGGGCATTTTGAAACTTGAAACGGTTGAGGATTGTTACAAATTTTTCGGCGATCTGTGCACAGTAAATGAGATACTTTCAATGACGCAGCGTTTTGAAGTCGCTTGCGAACTTAAAGACGGTAAAACCTTTGCTGAAATAAGCAAGGAGAGCGGCGCGAGCACCGCCACAATCAGCCGCGTGAACAGGTGCTTAACATACGGAAACGGGGGATATGATGTTATCCTCGAAAAAATGGAAAAAGAGTGAAAACCGTCTTGCTGCGGTCGTGAGGCGCAGTTTGTCACTTTTTGTAACATTACGGAAAATTCCGTGAAACACTTGACAATTTGATTAAAAAATAGTAATATAAAAGAAATATTTAACAATGGTGCATTTATGAGTGAGAATGTCAATCTCGATAAACGAGCGAACAATTCGGATTCTGCCGAAAGAGATTCGCTCTTGCAGGAAGACGGGATTGAAAACTTGGCGGAATTGTATGTTCAGTTTTTGCCGCTTGTGAAGTCGCGTGCCGCGTTTTATGCGGGTGACCCGTCGGAATATGAAGACTTTGTTCAGGAGGCTTCAATCGGCTTTTTGGATGCGGTCAGGTCGTTTGACGCGGGCAGGTCAAAGTTTCCGGCGTTTGCAAAAATCTGCATCGACCGAAAATTGATTGGTTGCTTAAGGCACGCTTCCAGGAAAGGCAGTGTTCCGCAGAGCGCTTTTGTCAATTCCGATGAGTTTGATAATGATTACATAAAGGACGCATCGCCCGACCCGGCTAAGCTTGTTATTGATGAGGACAAGTATTTAAGACTGCTTGAGTGCATTGAAAAATCATTGTCCGATTTTGAATACGGCGTGTTCCGCTTATATGTTTCGGGCTTTTCTTATGATGAAATTTCGCATCGTATGAATGTCAGCCGAAAATCGGTCGACAACGCCGTCCAAAGGGCGCGCTCGAAACTGAAAAACATTGTTTAATTCGGCTTTTGCCGTTTTAATAAAGCGCTCCCAATGGGCGCGAGAAACTAACCAAATCAAGAGAGGTAAAAGAGATGTTCGAAGACAAGACATTAGTATGCAAGGATTGCGGCCAGGAATTCGTGTTCACAGCAGGTGAGCAGGAGTTCTATCAGGAAAAAGGTTTCGTTAACGAGCCTCAGCGTTGCAAAGCCTGCCGTGACGCCCGCAAGAATCTTAACAGGGCTCCGAGAGAGATGCACGAAGCTGTTTGCGCTTCCTGCGGCGGAGTTGCAAAGGTTCCGTTCGTTCCGCGTGATGACCGTCCGGTATACTGCAGCGAATGCTTCGCAAAGATGAAGGAAGAAGCAGACGCTTAATTCTTAAATCTTTCACGCCCCCGATTTTGTCGGGGGCGTTTTTTGTGTCTTGAATTTATATTTTTAAAGAAAAAATCGGCAAGCATCATAAGATACTTACCGATTTTTGGAGCTGATAACCGGACTCGAACCGGTGACCTCTTCCTTACCAAGGAAGTGCTCTACCACCTGAGCCATATCAGCTTAAATGGGCAACGGTCACGCTGCAACGATATGTATTTTACAACATAATGGACAAAAAGTCAAGATTGAAATACAGATTTTAAAATATTTATTGCAAATTGTCAAATCAATGTTATAATGAACTTTGGAGTCTGCCGTCGGAGAAAAGGATTCTCACAATTTTTTAAGCAATAAATGAAGCAAATTCGGCGCGCATAGAAACATCATAAACTAAAAACCAACTTATTAAAACGGGGGAGAATATTTTATGCCGCAAAACAAAACGATTATTTTGAGTGACAGCACCTCTGACCTCGGGCCGGAGATTATTGAAAAATATTCGATAGGTATATCGCCGCTTTGCATTATGCTTAACGGAAAATCATATAAAGACGGTGTGGAGATAACACCGACAGATATTTTTGAAAATTACAAGAAAAATAAAACACTGCCGAAAACGACTTGTGCGAATATCGACGAACACCGTGAATTCATCAAATCATATGTCGACCAAGGCTATGAAGTTGTTTATTTCACAATCAGTTCGGATTTTTCGGGTAATTTCCAGAACGCCTCAATCGCGGCGGAAGAATTTCCGAATGTCTATGTTGTCGACAGCCGAAATCTTTCAACCGGGATAGGTCTTCAGGTGCTTCGTGCCGCAAAACTTGCGAATGAGGGCAAATCGGCAAAAGAAATATATGACCTCATTCTTCCGATGAGAGAAAAAGTTGACTCTTCTTTTGTTATTGATACGCTCGAATTTTTGCGCAAAGGCGGCAGATGTTCGTCACTTGCGGCGCTCGGCGCAAACTTGCTCAAATTGAAACCCTGTATTGAAGTTGTCGACGGTAAAATGCGCGTCGGTAAAAAATACAGAGATAAAATGATAAATGTGATGGCTCAGTATGCCGAAGACAGATTGAGCGACCTTGAAAGCATTGACCCTGAATGTATCTTTATAACACATTCATACTGCGACAGGGAAATTGTCGATAAAATATATTCAATAATAAACGAACTTAACTATTTCAAAGAAATACATATAACCCTCGCCGGCTCCACCATCACAACCCATTGCGGCCAAGGAACTCTCGGCGTGCTTTTTGTGAGAAAATAATTACGGGGCACCGAGTGTCTTTCTTTGACTTTTTGGGGATGAGATTTTGCTGAAAACGCAAAAAAAGCGAAAAAGAAAAATTCTCTGGAAACGAGTTGCAGTTTTATGTCTTGCACTCGCGCTCCTGATTTTGGTTGCTGCAAAAGGCTTTTCTATGCTTTTCGGGAGCGACACAGACCGTCGAATTGATAATTTTCTGCCGTTTGAACGCCACATAAGCGTTTCAAAGCTCAAGGGTGTTCAAATACCTGATTGGGTCGATGTCAGGCTGCTTGACCCGAATGGTGCCGCAAGAAGCGGCGAAGAACTCAAAAAGGTCAACGGCATTGTTATACACTATGTCGGCAATCCGGGCACCACCGCAGAGGCAAACCGCAACTATTTTAATATGTCGGACACAGAGGTTTGCTCGCATTTTGTGGTGGGGCTTGACGGTGAAATCATCCAATGTCTGCCGCTTTATGAAAAATCCGCTGCCAGCAACAACCGCAACGGTGACACGATTTCAATTGAGGTTTGCCACCCTGACGACGGCGGAAAATTCGGTGCAAAAACTTATGCGGCGCTCGTCAAACTTGCCTCGTGGCTTTGCGATACCTGCGGATTTAAAACCGAAGACTGCATATTGCGGCATTACGATATAACAGGCAAACTTTGCCCGATTTATTATGTTGAACACGAGGATGCGTGGAGAAAACTTCAAAAGGATATACTCGGCGCGTAAATTTAAGGAGAATCCTGTTTTATGCAAACAATTGAAATAATAAACTCGGTTGTGGCAATTGCTTTCACAATTTGTTATGCGTATCAGTTTTTTTACATATTGGTTCCGTTTTTGTTCAGACAAAAGAAACACAAAGCCGCAAAACAGCATAAAATCGCGGTGATTATCTCGGCGAGAAATGAAGAGGGCGTCATCGGGCATTTGCTTGATACGGTCAACAATCAGGATTATCCGTCCGAACTTATCACGGCTTTTGTGGTGGCTGACAACTGCACCGACAAAACCGCCGAAGTGTCCCGAAAAAAGGGCGCTGTTGTGCTCGAAAGATTTAATGATGAACTTGTCGGCAAGGGCTATGCGCTTGATTATCTTTTTTCGTTTATTAAAAAGGACTATGGTTTTGACGCGTTTGACGGATATTTGGTTTTGGACGCCGACAATCTTTTGCGCGAAAATTATATAACCGAGATGAACAAAACCTTTTCGGACGGTTATAAGATAATAACCGGCTACCGAAATTCAAAAAACTATGGGGATAATTGGATTTCCGCGGGCTATGCGCTTTGGTTTTTGAGAGAATCAAAATATCTGAATAATTCGAGAATGCTGCTCGGCACAAGTTGTGCCGTTTCCGGAACCGGATTTATGTTCAGCAATGAAATAATCAAAAAAACCGATGGCTGGAAGTATTTCCTTTTGACCGAAGATATTGAATTTTCGGTCAGACAGATAATTGACGGTGAAAAGATAGGCTTTTGCGGGAGCGCAGAACTCTTCGATGAACAACCCATAAAATTCAGTCAGTCATGGCGGCAGAGAATGCGCTGGGCAAAAGGGTATTATCAGGTGTTCAGAAATTACGGCACACGGCTTATAAAAGGTATTTTCAAAGGCAGTTTTGCCTGTTTTGATATGTCAATGGTTATTATGCCGGCAATACTTATAACGGTGTTCGGTCTTGTTTCGAACTTGGTTTCGTTTGTGATAGGGGCATTCAGCGCTTTGACGGCGCACGGCGTCCTCGTAACGCTTAATTCGCTGCTCAGCACTTTGTGGAGCGGATATTTGATGCTCTTTATAATAGGTGCGATTACGACGGTGACCGAATGGAAGAAGATACATACAACCCCATTCAAAAAAATTCTGTATGCAATTACTTTCCCGATTTTTATGTATACTTACATACCGATAGCGGTGGTTGCCATTTTCAAAAAGGTTAAATGGACGCCGATTGCACATACCGAAAACAAGGCGCTTGAAGAAGTGACAAAAGATTAGCTTATCGGCTGTCCGCCGTGCGGCTTTAGATTTTTTAACGGAGTTGAGTTTAATGGCAAAAATCTTTTTAAAGGAACTTTACGGTGAGACGCAAAAATTTGTTGACACCGAAATAACCCTTGAGGGTTGGGTCAGAAATCACAGAAAACAGAAAACATTCGGATTTATCGATTTTTTTGACGGAACCTGCTTTGATTCTATCCAGGTGGTATACGGTGATCAAATCCCCGAATTTTCAACAATCAGCACTTTCCGCGTCGGAACAGCTGTGAAAGTTGTCGGAAAGCCCGTTTTCGTCGATAAAGAGAAAAATAAGATTGAAATTCAGGCAACGGCGGTTGAACTTTTGGGCGACTGCCCCGAAAACTATCCGTTGCAGCCCAAAAAACATTCGCTTGAATTTTTGCGCGAGCAGGCTTATCTGCGCCCGAGAACAAGAGTTTTTCAGGCAGTGTTCAGAATCAGGAGCGTCGCCGCAATGGCTGTGCATACATATTTTCAGGACAGGGGGTATGTTTATGTTCACACGCCGCTCATTTCGGCAAACGACGGTGAGGGCGCCGGGAACACTTTCAAGGTGACGACATTGCCCGACGGTGAAACAGACCACACAAAAGACTTTTTCGGAAAAGAAACCTGCCTTGCGGTTACAGGTCAGCTTGAGGGTGAAACCTTTGCGATGGCGTTTGGCAAGATTTATACTTTCGGTCCCACTTTCAGAGCGGAAAATTCAAACACCAAAACCCACGCTGCCGAATTTTGGATGATTGAGCCCGAAGTTGCTTTTTGCGACCTTGAGGGACTTATGGAACTTGAAGAAGATTTTCTTAAATATGTTGTTAAATATGTGCTTGACCGCTGCCAAAGCGAACTTGCATTTTTGCAGAAATTCAATCAGTCAAATCTGATTGAAAAACTGGAGGGCTTTCTCAATTCGTCTGTTGCGAGAGTTACACATCACGACGCAATTGAGATACTCAAAAAGGTTGAAGATCGCTTTGTCTTCAAACCCGAATACGGCGAGGATATTGCGAAAGAACACGAAAAATATCTCACCGACGAATACTTTAAATCACCCGTGTTTGTTTATGATTGGCCGAAAGATATTAAGGCGTTTTATATGTATCAGAACGACGACGGCAAGACTGTTGCGGCGGTTGACCTTTTGGTGCCGGGTGCAGGTGAGCTTATGGGCGGAAGTCAGAGAGAGACAGATTATGACAAATTGCTTGCCCGCGTGAGAGAACTCGGGATTTCCGAAGAGGATATGAGTTGGTATCTTAACCTGCGCCGTTTCGGCGGGTGCACACATTCCGGATTTGGTATGGGATTTGAGCGACTTGTTATGTACCTTACCGATATGGAAAACATTCGTGATGTTATACCTTACAGCAGAACGCCGATGAACTGTGAATTTTAAATCTGTTTTTTAGGAGAGTGTGTTGCGGTGAAAAAAGCGAGCAATGTGTTTTGGGGAATAATAGTTATCGCGGTCGGAGTCGTTTTGGCTCTCAACGCTTTTGAAATAACCGATATAGATATTTTCTTTGACGGCTGGTGGACCCTTTTCATCATTATTCCGTGTCTGCGCGGATTGATTTTTTCGCACGAAAAGGCAGGAAACCTTATCGGTCTTTTGATAGGCGTTTTTCTGCTCTTCGGCTCACAGGATGTTTTAGGGTTTGATATGCTTTGGAAACTGGCGCTTCCGGCGGTTATCGTGATTATCGGACTTAGAATCATTTGGGGCGGAATTTTCGGCAACAAGGGATTTGAAACCTCCAAAAGGCTCAGAGAAAGCGGGGCAGACTTCAAAAACGGCACGGCTGTTTTCGCAGGGTCTGATTTAAATTTCGGCGGCGAGATTTTTGAGGGCGCAGACCTGAGCGCGATTTTCGGAGGTGTTGAATGTGACCTTCGCGGCGCCGTTATAAACGGGGATTGCGTGATAAACGCCTCTGCGGTTTTCGGCGGTATCGACATTTTCGTTCCCGATAACATAAATGTCAAAGTCACATCAAATTCAATTTTCGGCGGCGTGTCAAACAAAACGCACAAAAATTCCGCAGAAAACCAACACACCCTTTTTGTCAATGCAACCTGTATCTTCGGCGGAGCCGAAATAAAATAATCAAATCGGGTTGTCCATACAATTTAACATTTCATTCGAAACCGACGGAAATCGTTTCCGCCGGTTTTTTTGCGCCCAAAATCCCCAAAACAAGAACTTAATTTGAACAAAGAAAAATATTTTTTTGAATTAGGTATTGAAATTTTGTTTTCAATGCCTTATAATGAACACAAAAGTGGTGAAAAGTGTTAGCAAAGACCACAAAAGTGTCAAAAAGTGTGGAAAGGCAGGTGCGGCATTGTGCTCTACGGTGAATACAGACATAATATCGATAAAAAAGGCCGCGTTGCCGTTCCGGCGAAACTGCGCGAAGAACTCGGTGAGACCGTGACAATTGCAAAAAGCCTTGAGGGCAAAAATTGTCTTTGCATTTATTCTGGCGACGAATGGGCGGCGCTTGACGAAAAGGTGCGCCGTTTGCCGACCGTTAAAGCAAGCGCTTTGAGACATTATTTGTATGCCGGTGCCAGAACTTTGGAATATGATTCGCAGGGAAGGGTGCTCATTCCTCAAAATCTCCGTGAATTTGCGTCGCTCGAGGGCGAAACCGCAATTTTGGGAATGTCGACCCACCTTGAGGTGTGGAACGCCGCCGCTTGGGACGAAGAGTGCGAAAAATACAAACCTTCGGACATTGCGGGTATTGTGGAAGAACTTGATTTCTAATTTTTCCGAAAGGGGTGCCGCGCCGTGGAATTTTCACATAAATCCGTTATGCTCCATGAAACCGTCGATTCACTCAATATAAAACCGGACGGTGTTTATGT
>CAVDRT010000085.1:0-2082 GCA_963611445.1 bacterium | reverse complement strand
AACGGAGCAAGGGCGGGGTGGAAGTGCATTACAACGCGTTTGTCGCCCTTTTCGACAACCTCTTCATCGTATGCGTCGCAAAGGAATGCAAGCAGCACACGGTCGGCTCCGAGAGACGGCTCAATAACATACGGGACATATCTCTCGTTTGTTTCGGGGTCGAAATAGTCAAGGCTCTTTCCGCTTGCTTCCTGGTGGCGCCCGAGGTCATAGTCGGTGCGGTCGGCAATGCCCCAAAGTTCGCCCCAACCGAACGGGAAGAGAAATTCAATGTCGGTGGTAGCTTTTGAATAGAACGAGAGTTCTTCTTTTTCGTGGTCGCGAAGTCTCAAATGTTCTTCGCGGAGACCGAGTGAGAGGAGCCAGTTTTTGCAGAAATCTTTCCAATAATAAAACCATTCAAGGTCGGTGTTCGGCTTGCAGAAAAATTCACATTCCATCTGCTCAAATTCGCGGGTACGGAAAATGAAGTTTCCGGGGGTGATTTCGTTTCTGAACGATTTGCCGATTTGGCAAACACCGAAGGGGAGTTTCTTCCTCGTTGTGCGCTGAACATTTGCATAGTTCACGAAAATGCCCTGTGCGGTTTCGGGACGCAGATAAACCTCGGATTTTGCGTCTTCGGTTACACCGATAAAGGTTTTAAACATCAAATTGAATTTGCGGATTCCCGTGAAATTCGCGCTGCCGCATTCGGGGCAGGCGATGTGATTGTCGGCTATATATTTTTCCATTTCGTCAAATGTCATACCCTCGGCGTGGCCGCCGGCATCTTCAATGAGTTTGTCGGCACGGTGGCGTGCGTGACAGTCCTTGCAGTCCATAAGCGGGTCGGAAAATCCGCCGACATGGCCGCTTGTCACCCAGGTTTGAGGATTCATAATGATTGCGGAATCAAGCCCGACATTATAAGGTGATTCCTGAACGAATTTTTTCCACCAGGCTTTTTTTACATTGTTCTTGAGTTCAACACCCAGAGGACCGTAATCCCAGCTGTTTGAAAGTCCTCCGTATATCTCGCTTCCGGGATATACAAAGCCTCTGCCCTTTGCAAGGGCAACAATTGTGTCCATATTTTTGTCGTTGTTATTCATCGGATATTCCCTCTCCTTATGCGGTTTCCCGCTTAATTGTCTTGTTTTTTATCGGTGTTCGGCACACTATGGTCTGCCTTGCCGCCGTTTGATGATTGTTTCTTTCGGCAGCATTTTGACGCCTGTTTTATGACCGAAATTTCATCACGGTTTATGTTGAAAACGGAAATCTGTTCATCTTCGGTTTTGACCTTTATATCGCCTTTAAGCAGGTTGACATCAACCACTGTTCCGACCCCTGCGGGCGTTGAGACAAGAGAACCGTTTCTCGGCGTTTTTTTGCCCAGATATTCATAAGCGTCTTGTTCATATTTAAGGCAGCACATCAGTCTTCCGCATACGCCCGAGATTTTTTCGGGGTTTAGTGAAAGGCTTTGTTCTTTTGCCATTTTGATTGAAACGGGGTGGAAATCGTCCAAAAAGCGGCTGCAGCAAAACGGCTGTCCGCATATCCCGATTCCGCCGAGTTTTCTCGCCTCATCACGGACTCCGATTTGGCGGAGTTCAATCCGCATTTTGAATGTGCCTGCCAAATCTTTGACGAGTTCTCTGAAATCAATTCGGTCATTCGCCGTGAAATTAAAGGTCATTTTATTGCCTTCAAAAGCAAGTTCGGCATTTATAAGTTTCATTTCAAGGCCGTGCTGTGCAATTTTTTTGCGGCAAATTTCAAAAGCCTCTTTCTCACGCGTTTCACGGTCGTTGAGATGTTTAATATCCTGTTCGTTTGCGCGTCTGACTATCGGTTTGAGTGAAAAACTCATTTCCGATTCGTCAACCGTCGAATTGGCATTGACAACAGTTCCGCACTCTGTGCCCTGCGCCGTGTTGACGATAACACGGTCTCCGATGGAGAATTTCTCTCCCGCAGGGTTGAACGAGTAGGTCCTGCCGCTGTTTCTGAATTTTACACCTATTATTTCTACCATTGTACTGTTTCCTCCGGTGTGGATATGAGACCGACGGCATTTTGCCGTCGAGTTGATTT
>CAVDRT010000084.1:0-3568 GCA_963611445.1 bacterium | reverse complement strand
CTCGGAATTTTAAGGGACGGAACAACTGCCGTTTCGGGCGAAGAACTGGCAAAAATGAGCGATGAAGAACTTTGCCGAGACATCAAAAGCATAACTGTTTTCGCAAGAGTTTCACCCGATGATAAATTAAGAATAGTCGAAGCGCTGAAGCGCGCCGGTTTCACCGTTGCAATTACGGGCAACGGCGTTAAAGACGCGGCAGCGCTCGAAAAAGCCGATGTCGGATGCGCTATGGGAATAAGAGGCACAGATGTTGCGAAGGGCGCCGCGTCGGTTATTATAAACGACGACAGTTTCTCGACCATTGCAAATTCCGTTAAAGAAAGCAAGGGGATATATTCAAACATAGAAAAATGTATGACATATATTCTCGGTAACAATTTGGCTCAAATTCTTATCGCCTTGATAGGCTTTATTATGTTTGAGTTCTCCCCTCTCGCATCTGTTCAAATTCTTTTCGCGGGTCTTATTCTCAACTCGGCAGCCGCCTCCGCACTCGGAAGAGAACCTGCCGAATATGACGCAATGGACGGGCGCAGCACCGCAAAGCGAAAAGGAATAATTTCAAAAGAAACCTCTCTCAACGCTTTGCGGCACGGGCTTATTTTAACCGTATTAACCCTTATTGCTTTTGCCCTCGGAAAATCCGGCGACGGAAATGTTTCCGCGGCGCACAGTATGGCATTTGCGGTTTTGACTTTCGGCGGAGTATTGAGTTCATTCGGTATGCGCTCGAAACATTTTATTTTCAGAATAGGTCTTTTGAAAAACCAAAAACTTTTGTGGGCGATTTTATTTTCCGCCGCCGTCACGATTCTTGCAATGCTCACCCCTTTGAAAACCGTTTTCGGTATAACAGCGCTTGACGGATCGCAATGGCTCGAAATTGTGTTGTTATCATTTGCCGCTTTGGCTATCGGCGAACTTATAAAACTCGGTCAATTTATATATAAAAAGTTCAAAAAAAGTTGATTTTCCCGTGCCCGATTTTGCGTCGGGCGCGGTTTTGCATTTTCTTAACAATTTGTTTGCATTTTTGGGCAGCAACCGCCGCCATAACAGATTGACATCAGCACTTTATAGTGTTAAAATATTATCCGTATCAGTTTAGTTTGGGGAGTGTCCGAATGAGTAAAAATTTCATTACCGTCATAACCACGGCATCGGCTGTTGTTTTAATATTACTCGGCACAAAATTTGCGGTCAGCGCACCGAAAGACGATATTTCGGCGCTCACTGTTTATAAAACCGCAAAAATAAATAAAATCACATCTGACGAAGAAGAATCCATCGGTGTTTCCGGCCGCAAACTTCACACGGTCAAAGCCGACGGAATTGTCGACGGCAAAACTAAAATAACGGTGATTCAGGAATATGTAGCCGGTGAAAAAACGACGGCAAAGAAAATTTCGGTCGGTGACAAGGTTGTTGTTATGCAGCAAACCGAGAGCGACACACCAGATTATTGGGTTTTCAACAGTTATTCGAACACTGCGGTCATTGTTGTTTTGGCGGCGGTTGCCGCCATATTGCTCGCCGCGGTTGCAGGAATAAAAAGCATTAAAACATTTCTGAAAACGCTTTTCACAATCGCGTCCGTTTTGCTGGTTATCATACCGTCTTTCGCCTTTTCACACGGCACGGCGCTTTGCGCGGTTATTGCTTTCATTGTGATAATCGGCACATCAAATTTCATTTGCGCAAAAAGCACGGTGCAATCGATAATCAATTCGGCGTTCACGGCGTTGTCCGCGGCAGCGGCGACTTTAATATCCGTTCTCGGCTGCAAACTTGTCGGGCTCAACAGTTTTTTAGACGCCTCGTTTTTATCATCATCAGTTTCGGCAAGTTTTGTGAAAGTTCCTTTCAAATCCGCGGCGGTTGTTTCCGCAGCTCTCATAACGCTTTTGTTTTCCCAAACGCTCTACCCGATTTTCTGCCGCGAGAAATCCGCGTCCGATAAAAATTGCGGATTTTGGAAAACGATGATTGTTATACTTTCAAAAAAATCACAAACTGCCGCAAAAACGGTTACGGGATTTGTCCTCGGTGTTCTCCCGATAATCAGCCTGCTTTATGCAAGCGGACATTCGCTCACAGCGGTCTTTAACAGCGAATATGTTCTTTTTGCCGTTTCGACGGTCCTGTTTGCAATAATCGGCTGCGTGATTTCCGCTGCGTTTGCCGCGCTTTTCATAAAAAACGATTTTTTGCGCTTTCATAATGAAAACCAAAATAATATTGAATAAAAACTTTTTAGTAAATATTTGGATTCAAAGGAGACAACAATGGGATTTTTAAATAAAATATTCGGTAAATACAGTGATAAAGAACTGAAAAGGATTTATCCTCTTCAGAAAAAAGTTTTGGAACTTGAGCCGACATATGAAAAGATGACGGACGCAGAACTTAAAAACCAAACAAATATTTTAAAATCAAGGCTTGCAAACGGTGAAACACTTGACGATATTTTGCCGGAGGCTTTTGCCGTCTGCCGCGAAGCGTCAACCCGTGTTTTGGGAATGAAACATTTCCCCGTGCAGATACTCGGCGGAATTGTCCTCCACCAGGGCAGAATTGCCGAAATGAAAACAGGTGAAGGTAAAACTTTGGTCGCCACACTCCCCGCTTATCTTAACGGACTTTCGGGGAAAGGTGTTCACATTGTCACGGTCAACGATTATCTTGCCCGACGCGACAGCGAATGGATGGGCAAAGTTTATCGCTTTTTGGGGCTTACGGTCGGACTTATCGTCCCCGGAATGCAGCCCGACGAAAAACGCGAAGCATATAACGCCGACATAACATACTGCACAAACAATGAACTCGGATTTGATTATCTTCGCGATAATATGGTCGTTGAAGCCTCGGGACGCGTTCAAAGAGGTCACTCATTTGCCATTGTCGACGAGGTTGACTCGATTTTGATTGATGAGGCGAGAACTCCGCTTATCATCTCGGGAAAAGGCGAAAAATCCTCCGACCTTTATGAGCGGGCAAACGCCATTGCTTCAAGGCTCAAAAAATCGGTTGTTGTTGAAATGGACAAAAAACTCACCGATGAAGAACAGAACTTTGACGGCGATTATGTTGTTGATGAAAAATCAAAGACCTGCACTCTCACACCGAAAGGTCTTGACAAAGTCCAAAAATTCTTCGGGATTGAGAATTTGACAGACCCCGAAAATGTTGAAATTATGCACCATGTTCAACAGGCTCTGAAAGCCCACGGAATTATGAAACGCGATGTTGACTATGTCGTCAAAGACGGCGAGGTTATTATAGTTGACGAATTCACGGGCCGCCTTATGATCGGCAGAAGATACAACGAGGGTCTTCACCAGGCCATTGAAGCCAAAGAAAAGGTTAAAGTTGCCCACGAATCGCAAACGCTTGCCACAATCACATTTCAAAATTTCTTCCGCCTTTATGACAAACTTTCCGGTATGACGGGAACTGCAATGACGGAAGAACAGGAATTCCGCGAAATTTATAAACTTGATGTTATTGAAATTCCAACCAACAAACCGCTTGCAAGAATTGACGACAACGATGTGGTCTATAAAAC
>CAVDRT010000083.1:0-5460 GCA_963611445.1 bacterium | reverse complement strand
GGACAGCAGGCGGCGCAGGTCATTCGCGTGAAATTGCGTCCCGCCTCACAACCGGTCGGCTTATCGCGATTGACAGGGACCCGGACGCAGTCAAGATTGCAACGGAGCGTTTGTCGGGATATAACGCGACGGTCGTTCAGTCAAACTTTACCGAAATCCCCGCCGTGCTTGCAAAACTCGGAGTCGGCAAGGTTGACGGCGTGCTTTTGGACCTCGGCGTTTCTTCGTGGCAGCTTGACAACGGCGAGCGCGGATTTTCTTATCACAAGGACACACCGCTCGATATGCGTATGAGCCAAAGCGGAACAACAGCGGCAGAACTTGTCAACAATCTGTCGGTTGAAGGACTTACAAAAATATTCAGAGATTACGGCGAAGAAAAGTTCGCCTTTAAAATAGCGAAAGCAATAGAAAGAGAGAGGGAAAAGTCGCCGATACTCACAACAGTTCAACTCGCCGACATTATAAGCGCGGCATATCCTTCGGCTGCACGGCGTGACGGTCACCCGGCACGAAAATGTTTCCAGGCGCTGAGGATTGCGGTGAACGGCGAACTCGACGCATTGGACGAAGGGGTCAGAAACGCCTTCGACTGTTTGAAAAACGGCGGCGTTTTAAGCGTTATAACCTTTCATTCTCTTGAAGACAGAGCGGTCAAACGGCTTTTTGCGGAATTTTGCAGGGGTTGCGTTTGCCCTCCCGATTTTCCCGTCTGCGTTTGCGGACACACGCCGGACGGGCGTTTGCCTTTCAAAAAACCGATAACCGCTTCAAATGAAGAACTTGAAGAAAATCAAAGAAGCAGAAGCGCAAAACTCAGAAGTATTGTGCGGATAAAGGATTAAAAAACAAGGGGTTTCAAAAATGAACAATTATAATTATTACGGTCAGTCACTGGCTTACGATTTTGATATGTTTATGCCGTCATCTGCGGCGCCTGAAATCGGCGAAAAGGAAGGCCGTATAATAGAGCATCCTGCGGTTGTCAGAAAAGCCGAAAAAACGCGGGCGAGCCTGCGTTCAAAAATAGCCGCGGCTGCGATAATAACATTTATGGTTGCAATGATTTTTGCAAACATTTTCACAAGAGCCGAGATTATGCGCGTTGATGCAGAGGTTGAATCAATCAATGCCGAAATAACAAAACTCGAAAGTGAAAAAACCAGACTCACCTGTGAAATAGAGCAGAAAACATCATATAAAAATGTCGAAAAATCCGCCGAAGAACTCGGTATGACAAAAATTTCGAAAAACCAGGTGGTCTATATAAAAACCAACGACGGGGATAAAGCGGAAAATTCAAAGGGCGAGATAAAGTAGTTTTGAATATCCGAGCCCTAAGTTCAATAAAAATAGTAAGAGAACAGAAGCCGCAGGGCACAATTTCGGTTGCCGTGCGGCATTTGATGAAATCGAGGTGGAAATGATGTCTTTGGGTCCGACAAAGTTAATGCGTTCAAGAATGAATGTTGTCAAACTTATTCTTGTCATTTTCACATTGGCGATAACCGGATTTCAACTTGCGAGAATAATGATTGTGAAAGGCAATTATTACAAGTCGAAAGCGGCTGACCAGCAACTTTACGATACCGAAATGACCGCAAAACGCGGCGATATATACGACCGAAACGGAAATGTGCTTGCAACAAGTTCAACCGTTTGGACGCTTTATGTTTCGCCGAACAGTTTCAAGTCAATCAAAAACGAGCAGAAACTTGCCGAAACCAAGGATAATATAGCCGACAATCTGGCAAGTATTCTTGAAACCGACCGTGATGAACTCAGAGCAAAACTTGACACCAATTCAAGTTATGTTGTCCTTGCCAAAAAAATTGAGGAAAACAAAGCGTCGCTTATCAGGAAATATATTTCCGAGAGCAAAGACAAGGTTTCGGCTTACATAGGTCTTGATGAAAGCACAAAACGCTATTATCCGAACGATAATCTGGCGTCGGAAATTTTGGGCTTCGTCGGCAGTGATAACCAGGGTCTTTCGGGACTTGAATTGTACTATGACAACGATTTGACGGGCACTGCCGGAAGGGTTGTCGCCGCCAAAAAAGCCAACGGCGACGCAATGCCGTTTTCATACGAAAAAATTGTTGACGCAGTTCCGGGGAATTCGCTTAAACTGACAATTGATACATATGTACAGTATGTTTGTGAGAAATATCTCGAACAAGCAATAATCGACAACCAAGCCCAAGAGCGCGGTGCCTGTATTGCTATGAATGTCAACACGGGCGAAATTCTCGGAATGGCGGTAAAAGGCGACTTCAACCCGAACGACCCTTTCACGCTGTCCGATTCGGACAACGCAAAACTCGACGGCATAACCGATGAAGAACAAAAGAAAACCGAAAAGCAAAATTTGCTCAATCGTCAGTGGAGAAACAAAAGCATTTCCGATGCTTATGAGCCGGGCTCCGTTTTCAAGATTTTTACCGCCGCCGCCGCTTTGGAAGAAGGGGTTGCGTCACCCTCAAGCACTTATAATTGCAGCGGAAGCATAACTGTTTCCGGGCAAAGATATTTTTGCCATAAACACGCGGGTCACGGGCTTCAGACCCTCGGCGTTGCAATGAACAATTCCTGCAACCCGGCGTTCATCACAATCGGAACGGAACTCGGCGTTGATAAATTCAGCAACTATTTTTCTTCTTTCGGATTTACCGAAAAAACAGGAATCGACCTTCCGGGCGAAGGCTCGCCCGTTTATCACGACAAAGCGAATATGGGAACGGTTGAACTTGCTTCTTCATCGTTCGGTCAGACCTTTAAAATCACGCCTATACAACTCATAACCGCCGCGTCTGCCGCGGTCAACGGCGGAAATCTTGTGACGCCTCATATCGTCAGCGAAATAGTTGACAGTGAGGGAAATACGGTGAGTTCCGTCGGCACGAAAATCAAAAGGCAGGTAATCTCTTCAAAAACCTCCGACACCCTTTGCGAAATGCTTGAAAAAGTTGTTTCCGAAGGCGGCGGAAAAAACGCTTATGTTTCTGGTTACAGGGTCGGCGGAAAAACCGGTACATCACAAAAAGTTGCCGAAAACCAGCAAAGCGGAAAATCCAACCTCTATATCGGCTCATTTATAGGTTTTGCCCCGATGGATGACCCTGAAATCGCCGTTCTCGTTTTGGTTGACCAGCCGAATGTCGATAACGGCGCCGCCTATTACGGAAGCGCAATTGCAGCGCCTGCCGGCGGTCAGATAATAGCCGAAATATTGCCTTATCTCGGGTTTGAGCCGCAGTATACCGATGAAGAACTGAGTTCAATGGCAATTGCCGTTCCGAAAGTTTCGGGCAAAAATTTGGCTGAGGCCAAGAGTGCCGTAACATCGGCAGGGCTTGCGTATAAGGTTATCGGCAGCGGAGACAGCGTTGTCCGTCAATTCCCCGAATCCACCAATTCAATCTATAAAAACGGTGTGGTTGTGCTTTATACGGACGAAAACACCTCGCCGCAGACTGTCACAGTGCCGAATTTCAGCGGAATGACGTTCGCCGAGGCGAACACTGCCGCAGCGTCGGCAGGGCTTAATATTCACTATTACGGTGCCGACCGTTCCGACAGCGCTGTCACGGCATACAGGCAAAGTTTTGACGCCGGCTCTTCGGTGGAATACGGCTCTGTAATATCGGTTTATTTCAGAACAACAACCGCCGCGGATTAGTGTTTATCGGCATTATAAAAGCATAAAATTTTCAAAGGAGCGGAATGGAGAAATTATGAAATTATTTGAACTTTTGGGAGAAAAATCAGGCAGGTTTTCAGAGGTTTTAATAAACGGCGTTACCAATAATTCCGCCGCCGTGGGCGAGGGTTTTGCTTTTGTCTGCATAAAAGGCGTTTCAAAAGACGGGCACGATTTTGCCGCCGACGCCGTGAAAAAAGGTGCTGCGGTTGTCATAGTTTCAAAAGATTTAGGGCTTGAAAATCAAATAATAGTTCAAGACACGAGAAAAACTTATGCCCTTATGTGTGCAAAATGGTTTGGCGAGCCGGCAAAAAAACTCAAAATGCTCGGCGTTACGGGAACAAACGGCAAAACCTCGGTTTCATATATGCTCAAAGCCATACTTGAAAAAGCGGGGCATAAAGCCGGGCTTATCGGAACAATTCAAAATATGATAGGCGATGAAATCATTTCCGCAAAAAACACAACTCCCGACGCATACTCTCTCCACGAAATGCTGTCGCAAATGGTGGCTGCAGGCTGCGATTACTGCGTGATGGAAGTGTCGTCCCACGCGTTGGATCAGGATAGGGTTTACGGTGTCGAATATGAGATTGCGATGTTCACAAATCTCACTCAGGACCATCTTGATTACCACAAAACAATGGAGAACTATTGCAGGGCGAAACGCCGCCTTTTTGAACAGTGCCGTGTTGCCGTTGTCAATTTTGACGACAAACACATGCACGAACTCACAGAGGGACTTGACTGCCGCATTGTTACCTATTCGGCTGAAAGCGACGAATCAACATATACCGCCAAAGAAATAACTTATCGTCCGGACGGCATAATGTATCATTTTGTGGGATACAATCTTATAAACAGGATTAAAATGTCAACAGGCGGAAAATTCAGCGTTTATAATTCAATGTGCGCGATTTCCGCCGCCGCCGAACTCGGAATACCGCTTTCGGTGTCCGCAGAAGCAATAGCCTCAATTAAAGGCGTGAAGGGAAGGGCAGAGGTCGTCCCGACAGGCAGAGATTTTACCGTTATAATTGATTATGCTCACACTCCCGACGGTCTTCAAAACATATTGCAGACATTCAAAGAATTCGAAAAAACCCGCCTTATCGCCGTTTTCGGCTGCGGCGGTGACCGCGATAAAACCAAAAGACCCAAGATGGGGAAAATCGCCGCTCAAATTGCGGATTATGTCATAGTCACAAGCGATAACCCGCGGACAGAAGACCCGGTGGCTATAATAGACGACATTCTTGAGGGAATGAAAGATTGCAAAACTCCGTATGAAGTTATACCCGACCGTATAACGGCAATAAATTTTGCTATACAAAATGCCAAAAAAGATGATATAATAGTTCTGGCGGGCAAAGGGCACGAAACATATCAGATATTAAAAGACAGGACAATACATCTTGATGAGCGTGAAGTTGTTGCCGACGCCCTCGCCTCACTTAAGTAATACGGAGGTTAAAGTATGAGTAAGAGCATAACTGCCATAATTTCGGTCGTGGTCGGGTTTGCGGTCACATTCGGATTTGGGTTTGTTGTTATTCCGTGGCTTAAAAAACTGAAATTCGGTCAAACTATTCTTGATATAGGGCCCAAATGGCACAAATCAAAAGAGGGAATCCCGACAATGGGAGGGATTCTCATATTTATCGGAACAGCCGCCGCCTTTTTGGTGGGACTGCTTGCCGATTTGCCCTTAAATCAGGGTGCGATAAAGGCTGACCTCGGCAATCCTTTTAAAC
>CAVDRT010000082.1:0-6426 GCA_963611445.1 bacterium | reverse complement strand
CTTTTAAAGCAGCCCCGCCGGAGCCGCGGGTGCCGAAAAGGACATTCAGTTCCTCATTTAGCATTTCGGCAAACGCTTTTGCAGTTGTTTTGGTGACCTTTGAGTTTTTTGGAATTATAACAGATATATCTGCAGCAGCATCGCTTTTTTGAGCGTTTATAATTACAAAATCGCCGTTTCCGCCGCCTGATTCAACCGCCTTTTCTTTTGATTCGATGAGAGTGTAGGAAAGGTGTTTCCATTTGATTGATTGGGAGCCTATCAAACGCCAGTTGATTGTTTTATCACCGAGATTGTCAATAACATAAACATTACTTATAAGTTGGGGGTCGGTTTTGTCCTGCAGCCGAATGTCATTGCTTTGCCGCATCACGGGGAAAATCGGGGTAAAGACTGACAGAACAAAAGCCGCGGTGCTTAAAACGGTGAAAACCAGGCGGAATTGTTTGTTTTTTATTCTGTTTAAAAAATCAAAACAAAAAACCGCCCTTATTTTTTTCTGCTTTTTATTCATTGATAACCCTCTGTTTTTCAGCGTTTAAGGTAATAACGATTGCGGTTGACACCAAAAAAACAATCTGTACTGCCTCGGCGAGCAAGGCGCGAGGCACGGATACTAAACCCGAAAGGCAGGCAATCGGCAGCGTAAGCTGCGAAACGAACGGAATAAAAACGGAAATCTTCAAAATTATATTATTCTGAAGAACGGTAAACAGAGCCCCGAATAAGACTGCTGCCGAAGATATGATAGCGGCGCATTTTTTCACTTTTGCCGCCGCTTTCGGCTTTTGGGTGAAACAGAATTCCGCAAGCGCCGAAATATGCCACGCCGAAAGGACCAACGACACTGTACCGAAAACGAAAAGGCGGTCAGTGTACGGAAGTGCGTTATCGGTAAAAGCGGACTCAATAAATCCGACGCAGTCTGCCAGGCCGAAAAGTTTTGCGGCGGTAAACCGTGAGACAGAAACCGCGGCAACCGCCAAAACGGCAAAAAATACAATGTTCAGAAAAATAACAATTTTACAGCCCCAAAAATCAAAATTTTTGCGTTTGGGATTGAAAAAAATTTCATCGGTGCCGAGCGGCTTTCGAAACAGTCGGCAGAAAACCGAAGTCAGAAAGCAGACAAGGGCAGTCAAAAGAGTGCTTGTTATATATAAGCCGAGCAAAAGAGTGTTCTTTTTGATTTTGCCGTACGGTGAAACTGACTCAAGCGTAACCGAATAGGCTTGAGCCTCATCTTCAAACACGGCTCCGTGATCGGAAAGTTGCGCTTTTTTGATTTGCGCGGCAGCCGCCGAGACAAGCATTGCCTTTGAAAAATCGTCAACACGGCTGCCGTCGCAGCAAAAAGTTTCTATTTTAACGGGAGCGTTGCTGTTTTCCTGCGATATTTTCAAAAGCAGTTTGCCGTTTGAAAGCCGTCCGTCGGCGTTTGCTTCATCAAAATTTGCCGCACCGAAAACAGTTTTTTTAAGTGTTTTGTTTGAGGCTGCCACTGCGTCAAAGTCAATCTGATAATCGGTTTTGTTAAGTATGAAAACTTTGCTGACGGAGGAAGAACGAAGTTCGCTTTCCGTTTCGGTAAAAACACCTGAAAGTATGGGCGTCAGAAAGAGAATGACAGCAAAAACCAAAGAACAGATTCTGTATGTTTTGTTTTGTATCAGGCTCGTCTCAAAAAAACGGACGGCTGAGCAAATGTTTTTAAAAAACGGCGATGTTTTCATTATAAATCACCGCACCTTATTTTTATTATTTCCCGAAGCGACAAATCCGTGACTTCATACCGCCTGACGGTTATCCCGGCGGCAATGATTTTCACAAGGAGATTTTCGGCTTCGTTTTCATTGCCGAGTATCAGTTCTGCTTTGCTTTCTTCAATGTTTATTTGTTCGGGAGAAAAATCTTCTGCAATCTCCGAAATGTCGCCGTCTGTTTCAATTGTTAAATGGATTTTTTGCGCGCTCTTTTTAATATCTTCCAAATTTCCGCTGAGCACGGTTTTCGATTTTCTGACAACCGTTATGTCGGTGCAAAGCGAATCGGCAAAATCCGAGTCCGCCGTGGTGAAAACTATGTATTTCCCAAACTGTTTTTGCTTTTTAAGAAGTTTTTTTAAAAACAGTTTGCCTTTTTCCGTGAGTGTTTCGGTCGGCTCGTCTAAAATTATCAAATCGGGGTCGTCCAGCATAGCGACGGCAAGCATTATTCTGAATTTTTCGTCATTTTCCAGTTCTTCGAAAAAGGGTGTTCGGTTTACGCCGCCTTTAGAAGAACCGTTTTCGGGAAATATAATATCCGTAATTTTGGTTTCCTCGGCGAGAAAACGGAGCCTTTCGGCAATTTTTGCTTTCGGCAGACCTTTGAGTTCGGCAAAAAATTTCAGCTGTGTCAATATGTCGATTTTTTCATAAAGCCCGCATATTTTCGGGAGATAGCCCACACGGCAGCCGTCGGCATTGAGGGGAGTGTCATTCCAAAACACTGCGCCCGAGTCGGGTTTCATAATACCGGCAATCATTCTGGCAACGGAGGTTTTGGCGTAATCGCTTTTTCCGACAATTGCCCAAATGCTCGGCTGCGGCAGATAAATATTGAGATTATCAACAATTGTTTTGCCGCCTGATTTTTTTGATAAATCTTTGATTTTCAGCATTGCCCGACTACTCCCATAATAAATTGATTTACCCTGATAATTATATATTACTTTAATATTAAAGTCAATTGCATTGTCCGATTTCCGACAGCACGATAAAAACGACTTGTCATATAAATTTTTATGTGTTAATATATTAAAAAATTCTGTTTGCGGGGTTGTTATGCTTAATAAATATCTTGAATGCGGACAAATTGTCGGAACGCACGGCATAAAAGGCGAAATGAGGGTTAATCCCTGGTGCGACGGAGCCGATTTTTTGCTTGAGTTTAAAAAATTCTATCACGGAGACGAAAAAACCGAACTGGAAGTTCTTTCTTCCAGAGTTCACGGAAATATCCTTTTGATTAAAGTCGCAGGTGTCGATTCAATAGAGCAGGCTGAAAAATTGAGGGGGACCGTCATTTATATCGACCGTGATGATGTCAGCCTTGAAGAAGGAAGATATTTTATAAGCGACCTTTTGGGGTGCGCCGCCGTCTCGCCCGACGGATATGAATACGGAAAAATATGCGATATATCATCATACAGCGCAAATGATGTGCTTCACATAAAGGACAAAGACGGCAAAATTCATTTAATGCCGAATGTGCCGCAAATGGTTAAAAAAGTTGATGTGCAAAACGGCAAAATTGTTATTGAGCCGATAAAAGGAATATTTGACGATGAAGATTGATATAATGACCCTTTTTCCCGAGATGTGCGAGAGTGTGCTCAAAGAGAGTATTATCGGCAGAGCTGTAAATAATAACATTGTTGAGATAAACTGCCGAAACATACGCGATTTTGCGGGGAACAAACATAACCGTGTTGACGACGCACCTTTTGGCGGCGGTATGGGAATGGTTATGCAGGCTGAGCCGATTTATAACTGTTATAAATCGCTTTGCGGTGAATCGGAGCCGAAGCCGCGGCTTATTTACCTTTCGCCTAAAGGGAAGACACTCACGCAGAAAAAAGCATTCGAACTTTCAAAAGAGGAACATATTGTCTTGCTTTGCGGGCATTATGAGGGTGTGGACGAAAGGGTAATCGATGAAATAGTCGATGAGGAAATCTCAATAGGAGATTATGTCCTCACGGGCGGAGAACTGCCCGCGCTTGTGCTCACAGACTGTATTTGCAGAATGATTGACGGCGTTTTACCAGATGAATCCTGTTATACCGAAGAAAGTCATTTCAACGGTCTTTTGGAATATCCGCAATATACACGCCCTCAGGTTTGGCACGGAAGAGAGGTGCCCGAAGTCTTGCTGTCGGGGAATCACGCTTTGATAAAAAAGTGGCGGGACGAGCAGTCGCTGCATACAACTGTATTAAAGCGACCTGATTTGCTGAAGAATTCAGATAAAAACAGAAATGATTAAATTTGCCGCTGTTCAATTTAGACAAATTGATTGTGTTACGGCGCAAATAATTGTTTTTTTTAGCAAATTATACAAAATTTTCACAATGTTTTAAAAATTGAATTGACTATTTAATTTTTTGTGATATAATAAGACAAAAGTTTGGTTTATCAGTTTAGTTGATTTTCGTTTCAAAGTATTTTGACGGAGGAGATTTTAGCTATGTATGTAAAAGATGTAGTCGTTCAGAATCAAGTTGGTCTTCACGCTCGTCCGGCAACTTTTTTCATTCAAAAGGCAAATGAATTCAAATCTTCGATTTGGATTGAGAATGAAGAGCGCCGCGTCAACGCAAAAAGTCTTCTCGGTGTTCTTTCCCTCGGCATCGTTGTCGGAACAACTATCCGCATAATCGCCGACGGCTCGGACGAAAAAGCAGCTGTTGAAGGTCTTGTCGACCTCGTTCAGTCAGGTTTTTCGGAAGACTGAGTCACATACTTTGAAAATCATCGCTTTTGCGGTGATTTTCAGGATAACCCAGCCGAGTCTGTTTAAAGTTAATCAACAACACATTTCCGGGTGTAGCCCAGTTTGGTAGAGCGCTTGAATGGGGTTCAAGAGGCCGCTGGTTCGACTCCAGTCACTCGGACCAAGTCCCGAGAGTGTTTGCTCTCGGGCTTTTTTTATTTTTGGTTTTTCCGGTGGTATAATATATTATGAAAATTGCTTTTCACACATTGGGCTGCAAAGTCAATCAATATGAACAGGCGGCGCTTTCGGCGCAGCTTCAAAAAAGCGGATTTCAGATTGTCGGCGAACACGAAAACCCCGATGTTTTTGTTGTGAATTCCTGCACCGTGACGGCTGAAAGCAACCGAAAAACGCGGCAGGCGGTCAGACATTATAAAAAAATTTACCCCGATTGCATAATGATTTTAACGGGTTGTATGGCGCAGGCTTTTCCCGAAGAATCAAAGTTGATTGAAGGCGTTGACCTCATCATCGGCAACACCGAATACGCTGAATTTTCGGCGATTTTGGAAGAATATATTTCAAACCGCAAAAAGATTTTTGATGTCAGGGAGCACGCAAACGGCGAACTGTTCACCGAATTGCCTGCCCCGAATTTCAGCGACAGAACGCGCGCTTATGTAAAAATCGAGGACGGCTGCAACCGTTTCTGCTCTTATTGCATAATTCCTTATGCCAGGGGGAGGGTGCGTTCACGCTCTCTCGACAGCATAAAATCGGAAGCGAAGAAACTTGCGGGCGACGGCTTTGCCGAAATTGTTTTGGTCGGCATAAATCTTTCGGCGTTTGGCTCGGACACAGGCGACAGATTGTGCGATGCGGTCGACGCGGTTTCGTCGGTTGACGGAATTAAGCGTGTGCGGCTCGGCTCGCTTGAGCCTGACCAAATCGATAATGATGTTTTGCGCCGCCTTGCGGACAACCCTAAATTTTGCCCTCAGTTTCACCTTTCATTGCAGTCCGGGTGCGACCGCACTCTGAAAATGATGAACAGACATTATGATGCGGCGTTTTACCGCGACCTGATTCAAAGAATAAGAAATATTTTTCCAAATCCGTCGATAACCACTGATATTATGGTGGGTTTTGCGGGTGAAACCGAAGAAGATTTTGACGAATCTCTGGCATTTGTCAAAGAAATCGGTTTTGCAAAAGCGCATATTTTCGAATATTCAAGGCGTGCCGGAACGGTTGCATACAATATGCTCGGTCAGGTCTCAAAAGCCGAAAAAAACCGCCGCTCCAAACTTATGATAAACGCAACGGACAAATCGGCACTCGAATTTCACTTATCGCAAATCGGAACGACGGCTGATGTTCTTTTTGAAAGACAGTCAGGCGGTATTTTCAGGGGGTACACTCCGAATTACACTGAAGTTTCGGCGGAATCCGAAGTTGATATTTCGCATAAAATAATCCCTGTGAAAATAACAAAGGCGGATAAAAGCGGCTGCTTCGGGGTGCTGATTTAAAGCAGAACTCTTCAAAACAAGGATATAAAACGGTGTTGTTTTGCTTGACATAAATGATACCGTTTATTATAATGTCTTTAATTGTGTTTATCCTTTTGTATAAAATTTCTTAATGCCTCACGGCAGAACGAAAATCAGCGTGAAAAATCACGCTAAAAATAATAAAGATGCCTGTTTCTCGCCTTTGTTACCAAAGGCAACCGAAACAGATGCGATATAATAATCACCATTATGATGATTTTTATCGCTTTTTGCATCTTAGAAAGAAATGGTGATTATTATGATTAAACCGATTGTTGTGACAAAAGAAGGACTCAAGGAACTTGAAAACGAGCTTGAAACCCTCAAAACCGTGACAAGAAACGAAATTGCTGAAAAAATCAAGGTTGCAAGGGGATTCGGCGATCTTTCGGAA
>CAVDRT010000081.1:0-5140 GCA_963611445.1 bacterium | reverse complement strand
GTGCTTATCCCTCGCCCCGACACCGAAATATTGGTTGACGAAGCGTTGAGATTTTTAAGGGGGCGCCCCGCTCCGACGGTTGCCGACCTGTGTTCCGGCAGCGGCTGCATTGCCGTGAGTGTGGCAAAAAACGCTCCCGATGCCTCCGTTACGGCGGTTGAAAAATTCCCTGCGGCTTTTGGATATTTGAAGAAAAACGCGGAACTCAACGGTGTTTCAATCAACTGCGTTTTGGGCGACGCGTTCGCAAATCCGTTTGGAGAAAATTTTTCGCGTTTCGACCTTTTGTTGAGCAATCCGCCGTATATTCCGCGCGGCGTTCTTCCGTCACTTCAGCCCGAAGTGCAAAGGGAGCCGCAAACCGCGCTTGACGGCGGTGAAGACGGGCTTGATTTTTTGAGAGCGCTTGCCGAAACCGCGCCGCATATTTTAAAAAACGGCGGCAAAATTATGGTGGAAATAGGATATGACCAAAAATTGCCCGTGACCGAAATTTTTTCGGCAAACGGCTTTTCAAATATAAAATGTATAAAAGATTTTTCGGGCAACGACAGGGTTGTTTCGGGAACATATTCCCCCGACCCTACGGTCGCCTGATTGGGAGGAGAAATTATGTCAGACGATAAGAAAAAAGCACTTGAAACCGCAATTGCACAACTTGAAAAGCAATACGGCAAGGGGACGGTTATGCGCCTCGGCGAAAACACCGATATGAACATTGAACACATTCCGACAGGCTCGCTGTCACTTGATGTTGCGCTCGGAATAGGCGGCGTGCCGAAAGGGCGTATTGTGGAAATATACGGTCCCGAATCTTCAGGTAAAACGACAATTGCATTGCACATTGCCGCCGAATCTCAAAAGCGCGGCGGAGAAGTCGCATTCATAGATGTTGAGCACGCGCTCGACCCTGTCTATGCCGCAAACCTCGGCGTGGACATTGATTCACTGCTTGTTTCTCAGCCGGACACAGGCGAACAGGCGCTCGAAATCGCCGAAGCGCTCATTCGTTCGGGCGCGATTGAGGTTGTGGTAATCGACTCGGTTGCCGCATTGGTACCCAAAAGAGAAATTGAGGGCGAAATGGGCGACAGTCAGGTCGGGCTTCACGCAAGGCTTATGTCACAGGCACTCAGAAAACTCACGGGTGCGCTTGCAAAGAGCAACTGCGTTGCAATTTTCATCAACCAGCTTCGTGATAAGGTCGGCGTCATTTACGGCTCAAGCGAAACCACAACCGGCGGCCGCGCGCTGAAATTTTATTCTTCTGTCCGCATTGATATAAGAAAAATCGAAACGCTCAAAAACGGCGGCGAGGTCTATGGCTCAAGAACACGCGCGAAAATTGTCAAAAACAAGGTTGCGCCTCCGTTCAGAGAGGCAGAGTTCGATATTTTGTACGGTCAGGGAATTTCAAAAACAGGTGAAATTCTTGACCTCGGCGTTAAATTCGATATTCTCAAAAAATCCGGCGCGTGGTTTTATTACGGTGAAATGCGTTTGGGTCAGGGCAGAGATAATGCAAAACAATTCCTGCTCAACAACCCCGACATTATGAACGAACTTGAAGAAAAGGTCAAAGCCAAAATGCAGGAAGCAAACTCCGCTATGCTTAATAAGAGGGCGGAACGCGCATCGGCGCCTGCGGCGGCTGCCGCCGACACACCCACAGCCGAAAATGCGGCTGAGGCGGAGGCTGTGGCAAAGCCGAGAAAAAAGATAAACATTGATGTTGCGGTAGAAGATTGATGATAATAACCGAAATGAAGCGGCTCAAAAAATCGCTTTACGGCGTTTCCTTTTCAGAGCCTGTCGACCCTGCGGATTACGGTGCCGAATGTGACAAAAACGGTTTTTTGGTGCTTGATGCCGGGCTTTGCGACAAAGAAAACATTCGCGTCGGAACAGTTCTTGACAGCGAAAGTTTAAGCGGTTTGGTGCAAAAACATTTTTGCCGCCGCGCAAAAGAAAGGGCATTTTGGTATCTTTCACGCTCCGACACATCAAAAAAACAACTTTATATGAAACTTTGCCGCGCTTTTCCCGATTTTGCGGCGGAATATGCCGTCGGGCTTTGCGAGGAACTGCATTATCTCGATGACAGGCGCTATGCCGAAAATCTGGCGGAAAACCTCATCACCGTGAAAAAATTCGCTCCGAGAGCGGCAATTTCCAAAATGCGTGAAAAGGGGATAGACCGCGAAACCGCCGAAGAAGCGGTGATGGGCGTGGAAACCGACCCGACAGAAGCATTAAAGACGCTCATCGAATCAAAATATAAAAACCGTCTCGGCGACGAAAAAGGTAGGCGGAACACCGCCGCCGCCCTTGCAAGAAGGGGATTTTCGTTCACGGATATAAAAAAAGCACTGCAGGAATACAGTGAAGAATCAGAATTTTCAGAGGAATTGATGGAATGATTAAGGTTGGAATGGTATCTTTAGGGTGCCCGAAAAATCAGGTCGACGCGGAAATGATGCTTTATACGCTCAAACAGGCAGGTTTTCAGATAGTGAGCGACGAAAATGATGCCGACGCCGTGATTATAAACACCTGCGGCTTTATTGAGGACGCAAAGCGCGAGGCGATTGAAAACATTTTGGAAGTCGCCGAACTCAAAAAAAGCGGGCTTCGTGCGCTCATTGTCAGCGGCTGCCTTGCCGAGCGGTACGGCGAGGATATTGTGAAAGAATTCCCCGAAGTTGACGCGGTTGTCGGAATCGGCGAAAATGCAAATATCGCGAAAATCGTCCAAAGCGCCCTTTCGGGAACACACAAACTTTTCAAGGGCGATAAATATGACCTTGATATAACCGCACCGAGAATACTTTCCACTCCCAAATATTCGGCTTATGTCAAAATAGCCGAGGGTTGCGACAACTGCTGCACCTATTGCGCCATTCCGTCAATAAGAGGGCGTTTCAGAAGTCGGCCGATTGAAAGTGTGCTTTCGGAAATTGAGGATTTGGCGCGCCGCGGCACAAAAGAAATCATTTTGGTGGCGCAGGACACAACGAGATACGGCGAAGACATCTACGGGGTTTCAAAACTGCCCGAACTCATAAAAGCGGCAGCGGAAATCGACGGCGTTCAGTGGATAAGAACGCTTTATACATACCCTGAGCGGATAACCGACGAACTGCTCGAGGCAATTAAATCCGAGCCTAAAGCGGTGCGGTATCTTGACATACCCATTCAGCATTGCAACGGTGAAATTCTCAAGAGAATGAATCGTCTCGGAAACCGCGAAACGCTCGCGGCGCTCATCAAAAAAATAAGGGGAGTTATGCCCGACATAACGCTTCGGACAACGCTTATCACAGGTTTCCCCGGCGAAACCGAAGCGCAGTTTGAAGAACTTTGCGAATTTGTCAATGAAATGAGATTTGACAATCTCGGCTGCTTTGCTTATTCCGAGGAAGAGGGCACGGTTGCGGCAACTTTCCCCGACAAAATTGACCCGCAATTGAGGTCGGACAGGGCCGAAATCATAATGAACGACCAGTTGAGAATCGTGAACGAACTGAACGAGGCTAAAATCGGAAAGACTTTTAAGGTTTTGGTTGAGGGCTATGACGATTATATTAAATGTTATTTCGGCCGTGCGGAATCTGCCGCACCCGATATTGACGGGAAAGTTTTCTTTATGTCCGAGCACCCGGTTGACACGGGCGAGTTTGTCGATGTGAAAATCAATGATACGATTGAATATGACCTCTTAGGCGAAATCGAATAAATAAAAAAAGCCGCCGCGGCGGCAGAACGGAGAATGTTATGAATTTACCGAATAAATTAACAGTCGGAAGAATAATCGCAACACCGCTTTTTATGGCGGCGCTTATGTTTAAATTCCCTTATCACTACACGGTTGCACTCTTTTTGTTTATCGCGGCGTCGCTTACCGATATGCTCGACGGAAAGATTGCGAGGCGAAACAATCTCATCACCAATTTCGGAAAATTTCTTGACCCGCTTGCCGACAAAATGCTCACCACGGCGGCGTTCCTCGGGTTTATTTATGCCGAGATCGGTTGGCAGATAACCTGGATAACTTTCATCGTTCTTTTCAGAGAATTTTTGGTTTCTTCGCTCCGCCTTGTGGTTGTCACGAGCGGCGGCGAGGTCATTGCCGCAAATATGTGGGGCAAATGCAAAACCGTCACTCAAATGGCAGGCATTATTTTGGCACTCGCTTCTTATGCGGTGATTGACGATTTCGGCGTTGTTTCTGCCGCACCGGTGCTTGATGTTATTATAAGCGTTGTGCTTTGGGCGTCGGCAATTCTTTGTGTGATTTCGGGCGCGATTTATCTTGTCGGCAGCAGCAAATATATTGATTCGTCAAAATAAAACATTTTAATATTAAATATGCGGCTCCAGTTTTAAAAAACGGGAGCCGCAATTTACTGTTTATTTATATGTTCTGATGATATTCTCCGCCGCCTCGCGCCGCGTTATGCAGCGGTCCATCGCCTGTTTTTCGATATAGTGGTGGGCGTCGGGCTCGGTCATTTTCAGATTGTCTATGAGCAGCCATTTTGCGCGGTTTATAAGTCGGATTTCTTCCATTTTTTCCTCAACGGTCGTCGCTTTTTTCTGAAGTCGGCGAAGCCGCTCCCGCGTTGCGCACATAAAATCAAGCGATTGGGTCACCATAGGCGCAGAGGTCGGCTTGTGAATGGTGAACACGCCGTGATTGACCGCCCGCGAATATATATCGTCATACTGGTCGTTTCTGACAAACAAAAGCACAATTTGAGAGCCGACCGTGGCGTCAATTGCAAATCTCGTCCCGAAATCATCGGGCAGCGGGGAATTTACGAATATAAAATCATAAGGACGCTCCAGCAACTCGCGTTTTGCCGCATTTATGCTGCCGACGAAAGACACCGTGTGATATTTCGCCTCGGGGAGCAATTTTGATATGGATTCATTGAATTTTTCGGCAGATGAAACCACCAGCACGCTGTAAGCCCGCTGTTCCAACGCCATATCCCGCACCCCCCTGTTTTTTGATGCTGTCGGCGAACAAGCCGGTTATTCGACGCAGTTTGTTGTCGTTTGTTAAATGTCAAATTATTCACATAGTTTCAAGTCTGTTCAAATGTGCCTTTTGCAGCAGGCTTTTATAAGTGAATGG
>CAVDRT010000080.1:0-2828 GCA_963611445.1 bacterium | reverse complement strand
GCGGTATGAGAGCGTCAATCTACAATGCAATGCCGATTGAGGGCGTTGAAAAACTCGTTGAATTTATGAAAAAATTTGAATTGGAGAATGCATAATGTTTAAAATCAAAACATTCAATAAAATTTCAGCCGTCGGCCTTGACACTTTTGATAAAGATTTATACACTTACGGCGACGATGTAAACGAGCCGGACGGTGCGATAGTCCGCTCGGCAAGCCTTCACGAAACCGAATTCCCCGCTTCTTTGAAAGCGATTGCAAGGGCAGGCGCCGGCACAAACAACATTCCGGTCGACCGCTGCGCAAAAGACGGAATTGTGGTTTTCAACACTCCGGGTGCTAACGCAAACGCAGTTAAAGAATTGGTCATTGCGGGATTGTTCCTCTCTTCGAGAAAAATCGTTCCCGCGATTGATTGGGCAAAAACCCTCAAAGGCAACGGTGCCGAAGTCGGCAAAATGGTCGAAAAAGGCAAAAGTGCATTTGCAGGCCCCGAAATCAGCGGCAAAAACCTCGGTGTTATCGGCCTCGGTGCAATCGGCGTTTTGGTTGCCAATGCGGCAAGCGACCTCGGTATGAAAGTTTACGGTTATGACCCCTATCTTTCGGTCAACGCTGCCTGGAATCTGAAACACGATGTTGTTCACGCAACCGATATAAAAGAAATTTTTGAAAAATGCGATTATATCACCATTCATGTTCCGCAGACGCCCGACACAAAGGGTATGATAAACGCCGAAAGCATTGCGACAATGAAAGACGGCGTCAGAATTCTCAATTTTGCACGCGGCGGCTTGGTTGACAGTGCGGCTGTTATCAAGGCTCTCGGCGACGGCAAGGTGGCGTCCTATATCACCGATTTCCCGGACGACGACCTCATCGGCGTCAACGGCGTTATCGCAATTCCGCACCTCGGTGCTTCAACGCCCGAATCGGAAGACAACTGTGCCAAAATGGCGGCGGCGGAACTTATGGATTACCTCGAAAACGGTAACATCGTCAATTCGGTCAATATGCCGAACATCTCAATGCCGCGCTCGGGTGCTCACCGCATTTGTGTGATTCATAACAATGTTCCGACAATGCTCAACCAAATCACAGGCGTTGTGTCCGAGATAAACATTGAAAATATGCTCAACAAATCAAGGGGCGACTATGCGTGCACTTTGCTTGATATATCCGAAACGGACGAAGGCAAAATCGACACACTCAAAGCCGCAATCGAGGGCATAAAAGATGTTATAAAGGTCAGAGTGCTCTGATATATAATTTGAAATAAAAACAAAAATTCCGCCTTTCGGGGCGGAATTTTTGTGTGCTTGGGGATTTTAATAAATTGAATTTTTTTACAATAACTGATTTATTTACCTATAATAATAAAAAAACGCCGTCACACAATAATACTGCAAACGCAAATAGCACAAATTTTTAAAGGGGTGAATTTGAAATGTCAGTAGTACCGAATGCAAAGGACGCTCTCAATCGCTTTAAAATGGAAGCTGCAAGCGAAGTCGGCGTTAATCTTAAAGACGGTTACAACGGTGATCTTACTTCTCGTCAGGCCGGTTCAATCGGCGGACAGATGGTCAAAAAGATGATCGAGTCTTATGAAAACAGTATGAAATAAGCCCGAAAAGGCCAACAAAATTTTTGACGCCCATATTTATTTGACACAATCAAATAACCGCAACGGCGTTCAAACACCGTCATAATAAAAATATTATGACAAAAGGCAGACAGTTTTTTATTACTGTCTGCCTTTTACTTTTGGATATTTATTTGAGTGCTCTGTCTGCCGAAATTGCGATTTTTGAAATTATGAACACAAGTGCCGCAGAAACCGCTGTGACAGCGGCGGCGATTATCTGGTACAGCGGATTTGCCGCAAGATAAATCGCAAGAATTATCGCTGCGGCTGAGATAATCGCACCGATAACGCCGAGAGCAGAAACCAGTCGTTTGATTTTACAGGCTGCCGTAATTGCTTTAAGCAGAGCGTGCGACGAGCCCCTGAACGATGCGAGTGCTTCGGCACTTTCCGAAAACTTGCTGTTTTCTTCAAATGCCTTTGCACCGTCTTTTGACATAACGGTTACCGAATCATCATAAACCCCGAAATAATCGCTTATCATTTCGGCTGTTATGTTGGGGTCGGTTGAGCGCACGCAAACGGTGAGACCGAGGTTGCAGGCGTTTTGCAGGTCGAACGCAACCCTCTCATTCGGAATATATTTCGTGATGAGCAGGGCGCAAACCTTGCCGCCCGACGCAATATACACCGGGAAAAATCCCGCTTTCAGAATTTTTGTGTCAACGCTCAAAGGCGGCAGGGCAACATCGTGCGCAATCATCAAATCGCGGTTGCCGATGAGCATATGCTCATCTTTAAACCAACCCGAAATGCCCATATTTTTTTCATATTTCACATCTTCCGCCGTCGGGAAAACCTGAACATCGTGTCCGATAAGTTTTTTAAGCATTCCGCCCAAGGGGCTTCCAGCCGCAGTTGAGAGGGCGGTGGCTTTAATAAGCGTTTTGTCGATTTCATTCATACCCAAAATGTGGAGTTTGCTCAAAATGAGAGTGCCTTTCGGGAACAGGTCGACCGCGTCGACTGCCGCAGCATTGCATTGCGACAGGGTTTCGACCGAATTGTATCCGCCGAACATTCCTCCGCATTGGTCTGAAAAAGTTTTTGAGAATTTGAAAATCGGCAAATATGCCGTCAAGAGGAAAGAGGGGGCGTTTGCGATGCAAAGCACCAACCCGAAAACCGACAGCGCAAGCAATGAATTGCCGTGCATAACCCCGACGATGATTGCCGAAACC
>CAVDRT010000079.1:0-3178 GCA_963611445.1 bacterium | reverse complement strand
ATATGGGCTTGTGGTGGGGCAGGCTTTTAAGCGCGCTTGAATTCAAGTCGGCGCTCGGCGGTTATGAAATTTCGGTTTTGATTATGATGTCGATTGCCGTGTTCAGCGGCTCGCCGATAAGGGCGGTCATCAATGTTTTCGGCTTTTCGGCAGGCAGTTTTCTGGCGGGCGGCGTTTTTGATTTTATAACGAAAAAAGCCTTTCCGGAAATCGACCCCAAAGGGCTTTTGGTCATCGCCGCCGCGTCTTTCGCGGCGTATATTTGCTGGTATGCAAAGGGAAAAGGCGTTTTGGCGTTCATCATCAACGCGGCGCTCCTCTGCTTTATGGCAAGCCTCTGTTTCGACATCGGCATTTGGCATTTCGCACTCAAAGGCGTGTTTTCGGCAGTCGTGTTTGCGGTGTCGCTTGTTGTGCTTTATAAGGGACCGTGGCAAACGGTGCTGTCCCTTTTGATTTCCGTTGCGGCGGCGTTTGCCGTCAGTGCGGTGATATAATACGAAAAATCGATTGACAAATCAGATTGGAGATTGAAACGATGAAAACTCAACTTGAAGAAATCAAGAAAAAAGCCCTCGGCGAGTTGGCGTCCGCTTCCGACACAACAGCCCTTGACGAAATAAGGGTCAGGTTTTTGGGCAAAAAAGGCGAACTCACCGCAATTCTGAAACAGATGGGCAAACTCTCGGCGGAAGAGCGCCCCGTTATCGGTCAACTTGCAAACAAAGTGAGAAAAGAAATTGAAGAAAGACTTGATGAAACGCTCAAAAAATGCCAGGCGGCGGCGCTTGAACAGAAACTCAAAAAAGAGGTTGTCGATGTCACAATGCCGGGCAAAACCGCAGCCGTCGGCGGGCTTCACCCTTTGAGCATTGTCACCGAGGATATGATAGACATATTCCGCTCGATGGGATTTGATGTTGTCGACGGGCCCGAGGTTGAAACCGACCATTATAATTTTGAGGCGCTCAATGTCCCGGCGGACCACCCCGCAAGAGATATGCAGGACACATTTTATCTTTCAAACAATCTGCTTTTGAGGACGCAGACCTCTGCCGCACAGATAAGAACAATGGAAACGCGCGAACTGCCGATTAGAATTGTCTGCCCCGGCCGCGTTTACAGGGCAGATGAGGTCGACGCAACACATTCACCCGTTTTTCACCAGATGGAAGGACTTGTTGTGGACAAGGGCGTGACAATGTGCGACCTTAAGGGAACGCTTGAACAGTTCGCACACGAAATTTACGGCGAGAGCACAAAAATCCGCTTCCGCCCGTCATTCTTCCCGTTCACGGAGCCGAGCGTTGAGGTTGATGTCAGCTGCACTGCATGCGGCGGAAAAGGCTGCCGTGTTTGCAAGGGCGAAGGCTGGATTGAAATTCTCGGCGCCGGAATGGTCCACCCGAGAGTGCTCGCCTCCTGCGGAATAGACCCTGAGATTTATTCGGGCTTTGCTTTTGGAATCGGCATTGACAGGCTCACCACCACAAAATACAAAATCGGCGATATCCGCCTGCTCTTTGAGAATGATTTGAGATTCTTAGAGCAGTTTAATTAAGGAGGGGATAATAATGAAAGTTTCTTTGAATCAGCTTCGCGAATATGTTGATATAAATGTCTCCGCCGAGGAGCTTTGCGATAAAATGGTGCTTGCCGGCTTTGAGGTTGAAGAACTGACCGACCTTTCGGAAACGATGGACAATGTCGTTGTCGGCAAAATTTTAAGCATTGAGCCGCACCCCGATTCCGACCATTTGCAGATTTGCAAAATGGATGTCGGCACGGGAGAGGAAGTTCAGATAATCACCGGCGCGCAGAATGTTTTTCCGGGCGCGCTTGTTCCTGCGGCACTTCACAATTCTCATTTGCCGAACGGAACACACATCAAAAAAGGAAAACTCAGAGGTCTTGAAAGCAACGGAATGTTGTGCTCGGGGGGCGAACTTTGCCTGAAAGACGCCGATTATCCGGGTGCCGAGGTCAACGGAATTTTGATTTTAAAAGAGGACGCGGGCGAGCCCGGGCGGGATATGCGTGAAGTTTTGGGGCTTTTTGATTATGTCATTGATTTCAGCATAACCAGCAATCGCCCCGACTGCCAGTCAATGCTCGGCATTGCGCGCGAGATTTCGGTTGTGCTCGGAACTGAATTCAAAGCCCCCGTTCCGGTTTATAAAACTGTGGGCGGCTCAATCAACGATGTCATTTCGGTTGAGGTTAAAGATTTCGACCTTTGCCCGAGATATTACGGCAGGGCAATCAAAAATGTGAGAATAGGCGAATCGCCCGACTGGATGAAACACGCGCTCACCGCCGCCGGAATGAGACCTATTAACAATATTGTCGACATTACCAACTTTGTAATGCTCGAAACCAATCAGCCCATGCACGCTTTTGATATGAATTATATCAGCGGCAAAAAACTCATTGTCAGGGGCGCCGAGGACGGCGAAAAGATGACAACTCTCGACGGCAAAGAATATACACTCAAAAAAGATATGCTTGTCATTGCCGACGGCGACAAGCCTTCATGCCTCGCCGGAATAATGGGCGGAATCGAGAGTGAAATCCACCCCGACACAGATGTTGTATTTTTGGAGGCGGCAAAATTCCGCCGCGACAGCGTTCGCCGCACGGGCAGAACTCTCGGAATAAGAACGGAAGCCAGCGGCAGATTCGAAAAAGGCGTTGACATCAACGGAACCGAATATGCAATGAACCGCGCGCTTCAACTCATTTTTGAACTTGACGCCGCGGATATAATCGACGGTCATATCGACTTAAACGAAGGGCTTCCCGCCGCCCGCCCGCTCAAAGTGACAGCCGAGAGCGTCAACGCGCTTTTGGGACTTGATATTCCGGCGGAAACCATGCGCGATATTCTCGACCGTTTGGGTCTTAACTGCACCGAGGAAAACGGGGTTCTCAACTGCCTTATCCCGTCGGTCAGGGACGATATTGAGGGCAAAGCCGACATCGCCGAAGAGGTTATGAGAATTTACGGCTACGACCATATCGTCGGAACGGAAATGCGCGGCGCGCTCACCCGCGGAAAACTGCTTCCCGCCAAGAAAAACGCCGATAAAATCAAGGCTCGCCTGGCGGCGCTCGGCGCTTATGAGATTTCGACCTATTCGTTCATAAGCAAAAATGCGGTCGACACGCTGCTGCTCGA
>CAVDRT010000078.1:0-8396 GCA_963611445.1 bacterium | reverse complement strand
CCGACGGAACAAACGCCGTGATGTTCCGTCGGTGCAGGACGCATTTGCTCCGAAAACATATGCGGCGTCAAAATACAGTCAATTGCAGCAAAGGTCAAAAGAAATTGATAAAGAGCTTGCCAAACTCAAAAAGGATAAGGCTTCTCAAGAGGATATAAAGGCGAAACTTGAAGAGCAGATTAAAAATACACAGGAAAAAATCAACGCTTGCAATGAGAAACTTCGCAAATATTCGGCTGAAATTTCCGAATGTCAGGCACAGATAACAAAAAAGGAACAGGAAATATCCGATTCAAAGGCGACTTTCAGAAAGCGTATGCGTTCAATTTATATGAACGGCAACACAAGCGGTGAACTGGTTGTTCTCCTCAATTCTGAAAGTATTTCAGATTATTTGTCGCTGGCTCAGCTTTCGGTCAACACTTCAAACCGCGATAAAAAATTGATTAACAGTATTGCAAATGCAGTGGAGGAAATCGAATCCAACAAAAAACAGATTGAATCCAAAAAAGCAAGTGAACAGAGCGTTCAAGATGAACTTAAAGCAGAACAATCGAGCCTTAATTCGCAGAACAGTGAAATATCGTCAGTGATAAATAAAATTGATTCAAGCACAGAGAAATTGACAGATGAACAAGAGTCACTTGAGGCTGATATGAGCGTTATTCTTGCTGAGGTGAAACGGCAACAAGAACAAGCGGCCGGTCAAAGCAAGAACAGTAGCAGCAGCGGAAGCAGCACCGTTCCATCCAACAACACAGTTTATGAAGGCGCTCTTAAATGGCCTGTGCCCGGATACACAAACCTTTCAAGTGGTTTTGGTCAGCGTTGGGGCACAACTCATAAAGGAATTGATATTGCGGGATCAGGAATTGCGGGCAAAGCGATAATCGCAGTCGGCGACGGTGTTATAACCAAATCGGGAAATTCTTGCTCACACAATTACGGCAAAAAGGGCAGTTGCGGCTGCGGCGGCGGATACGGCAACTTCGCGTATCTCAATGTCCGTTCGGGAAACGATAACTACACTTTGGTTTATGGGCATATGAGCCAGTGCATTGTGTCAACGGGTCAAACAGTCAAGGCAGGTCAGGTCATCGGCTATGTCGGAAGCACCGGTTGGTCGACAGGTTCCCATCTTCACTATGAAGTTTGGAAAAACGGCAAGAACATAAACCCGATGTCAATCTATTAAAATTTCAACCCTCTCTTTCAGTAAATAAAGAGAGGGTTTTCTCTGTGCGTATCATATAAAATAAAAATCCGTGTCCCACGCCGGGAAACAGGGGCGGTGCCGCAAATAAACTTTGTAATCGGGGTTGAATTCAAGCACTTTCAAAGGTATTGAAAACAAATCCTCATTGCGGTGGTATGCCGCAATTTGCAGTTTTGGCTTTGACGATTTAATTGTCTGTTGTGACCCGATAACAGCGTCGAGTTCCGCTCCCTCAACATCATATTTGATAAATGTCGGGTTTTTGCCGCAAGCTAAACTGTCGAGTGTTATTTGCTCAATCTCTTTGCCTATTTCGTTGATTTTAGAGCCTCTGCCTTTTTGCGAGGAAAAGTGTGTTTTGCCGCATACGGCGCCCACAGCAGCATTTACGGCGGTAACAGTGCCGAATTGTCGTGTGTTTTCAAGAAGTTTTTTAAAACTTTTTTCGTCAGGCTCTGCGGCAAATATGTGATTATAGCGTCCATTCGTTCTCTTAATAAAATCAAGAACGGTATCACCTCTGTATGCTCCGAGGTCGGCAAAGACTTCACTGTCTTCAAGGCGGATTATATTGCTGTATACTTCATCATAAGGGCTTTCACAGTCAAACAAAAAAGAGAGTTTGCCGCTTAATTTATAATCAATAATTGCTTTGAAAACTTTTCGTGATTGTTCGTCCTCAAGCCGATTAAAGACAAAATCAAACTTGTCCTTGTTTTCAAGGTAAAATTCTTCGTTGAAAGTGCCGTCGCCGCAAACGGGAACATCGGGCGCATAAGTTTCGAATTGTCCTGAAATTGATTTGACATAATCAATCACCGATGGCAGGGAAGAGCCGAAGCAAACCAGCACAATCATATCGGGGAAGAGTTGTGCTGCCTCACTGTAAGAAATGACTTCAAAACCTAAAAATGAGTTGTGGCGCGCAAACCCGTCGGACGCGAAAACACCCGATGGCGAAATCCCGAGCGTTTTCAAACGCGAATATATCTTTTCCGCACCGTCTCCCATTCCATAGAGCATTATGGGACTCTCAACCGTTTTTAAATAATTCCATAAATCCAATGTGCAAACTTCCTTTTTAGATGATTATAAGTGAAATTCGGATTTGCAAAAAGATAAGAAAACAAAAAGATACTGCCCGAAAGCTAAACTCAGGGGCAGTATTTCTGTCTTTATAGTGCGTGTCAGCCGAGTATGTTTATAAGTACACCTGCGGCGACGGCAGAGCCGATAACGCCGGCAACATTCGGACCCATAGCGTGCATAAGCAGGAAGTTGCCCGGGTCTTCTTTCTGACCGACTTTTTGTGAAACACGGGCAGCCATCGGAACTGCCGAAACACCGGCTGAGCCGATAAGCGGATTGACTTTTCCGCCCGTGAAGAGATACATAAGTTTTCCGAAAAGGACGCCGCCCGCTGTGCCGAAGCAGAACGCCACAAAACCCATTCCGACAAGTTTAAGTGTGTCGGGGTTAAGGAACGATGTGCCGTTTGTTGTTGCACCGACAGTGAGTCCGAGGAAAATCGTGATTATGTTCATAAGTTCGTTCTGTGCAGTTTTGCAAAGACGGTCAACAACGCCGCTTTCTTTAAACAGGTTGCCGAGCATAAGCATACCGACAAGAACTGCAGCGTCGGGCAGAAGGAGCGAAACAACAATTGTTACAAGAATCGGGAAAATGATTTTTTCGGTCTTTGTAACGGGGCGAAGTTGTTCCATTCTGACAAGACGCTCTTTTTTGGTTGTGAGCAATTTCATAATAGGCGGCTGAATAACGGGAATCAAAGCCATATACGAATATGCCGCAACGGCAATCGGCCCCAGTTTTTCGGGTGCCAATTTTGATGTAACGAAAATTGCGGTCGGACCGTCGGCACCGCCGATTATGCCAATTGAGCCTGCAACTTTTCCTGTCATTCCGAGCGCCAATGCTCCGACAAAAGCGACAAAAATTCCAAGCTGTGCCGCAGCACCGAGCAAGAAACTTTTCGGGTTACTGATGAGCGGTGCAAAGTCGGTCATACAACCGATTCCGAGGAAAATGAGCGGAGGATAAATACCCAGTTTAACGCCGAGATAAAGTATGTCCAAAAGTCCGCCGTTTTGCAGAACTCTACCTGCTAAGATATGCATTGAACCGTCTTTCGCGGTTTCCCAATATGCGGCGTTTGCAACATCCCAAATTTCAGCGTGGAAAATCCCGGCACCGGGGAGGTTTGCAAGCAACATTCCGAATGCAATCGGCAAAAGGAGGAGCGGCTCAAATCCTTTTTTGATGGCGAGGTACATGAAGAAACAGGCAACCAAAATCATAACGCCGTTTTTCCAACCGTCGCCCACAAAGAGGGAATGAAGCCCCGAACTCATAAATATGCTGCTAATTGTGTTTAAAAATTCTTGTATCATCGGAATTCACCCCTTAAAATGCTCTTGTGTTTTGTGCAATTCCCGCAGCAGACCAAGCGGAACGGCCGAATGTTTCGCTCGGTTTTACCGAACGGACAACAGCACGCTTGCCGCTACCGGCATAAAATGCTTCAACTGCCGCCGCAATTACCGCAATTGTTTCGTCGTCGTCGGCTGCAGCTGCCCTAACGGCAGCGTTTGACGCAGGCGTCTGCGGCGCGGATTTCGACTCGGCAGCTTTGTCTTTTTTTGGTTTTTCCTTTCCTGCTGTGTTCGACATAACAGCTCCGAAAAGCGAAATTATCAATATAAGCAGAACAAGCATCATAAAAACAATTACAAGTCCGCTGACGGTTACATTCACCGCATATTTGTTAAATTCATCTGTCATCAATAAAATCGGCATATTATTTCACCTGCTTTAAATATCTGTCATAGGCATCTCTGAGTTCGGCAGCCTTTTCTTCGGGGGCTGTCGGGTTGCAGTGCGCCCAAGCGCCTGTTTCGCTCGAAGCATTAAATTTTTGTTTATCTTTGCTTCTCATCGGCGGAAAAAATTCAATGTGGAAATGATAGTAATCGCTTGAATCTTCAACATTCACCGGTGCATTGTGCATACACATCATATAAGGGAAACGGAAACCGAAAAGTGTGTCATACATTCCCGCAACGCTCTTAACCGTGACGCCGAGAGAATCTTTTTCCTCGTCGGTCATCTCGTTAATATATCCGATGTGGCGTTTTGCCATTATATAAACGCCGTAAGGATATTCGGAGAAGAAGGGGAGAACAACGACAAAATGTTCGTTTTCAAATATTATTCGGTCTTTTTGTTCAAGTTCTTCTTTTGTGAAATCACAGAAAAGGCAATTGCCTGTTTTCTTGAGGTGCTTTTTTGCATTTTCACATTCAAGACGGATTTTTTTCGGCACAAACGAATAACCGTAAATCTGACCGTGAGGGTGCGGCATAGTCACGCCGACCATTTCACCTCTGTTTTCGAAAATGAAAACATATTTGATTTTCTCATCAGCCGAAAGCACTTCAAATCTTTCGATCCAGAGGTCAACCAACTTTCTCATATGCTCGTCAGAAAGGTCGGGCAGGGTTGCGGTGTGGTTGGGCGAATAGAGGACTACTTCACATTTGCCGTAGGACTCTTTGGTTTTGAAAAAGTCTGTTGCGACATTGTCGGGAGTCGGCGGATTTTGCGAAAGCGCCGGAAAATCATTCGGGTAATCGTAAACATCAAAATTGTCGGGAACTTTTCCCGAGCCCGGGCAAAACGGACAATAATCTTTCGGCATTTGCGGTCTGCCCTGCCTGTTGGAGGCAACCATAACCCAATCGTCAATAAACGGATGATATCTTAATTCTGCCATTTCAAACGCTCCCTTTCGTTTTATTTGCAGGTAATTTCTGTTCCGCCAACGGGTCTGATGTTCAGTTCATAGAATGAGCCTTCACCGAAAACGGATTCCATTGTGGATTTTAATTCTTCAAGTTTATCACAGGGAACAAAAATTTGTATTGTTCCCGCAAAGCCGCCGCCGTGAACACGGCAGGCTCCGTGTCTGCCGATGACTTTTTCGGCAAGCGCAAGAGCGAGCGAAAGACCCTGTTCGTCGGGCGAAGAGGACGGATAAACATTTTGAAGATATTTAAATGAAGAATTTCCGGATGACCTCACAAGGCTCAAAAATTCTTCAAAATCACCTCTGCAAAGTGCGATTTTTTCAAGTTGTGCACGCTTGTTTTCTTCAAAGAAATGAATGGCTCTCAAAACCGCACGGTCGCCGCACACGGGGCGGAGTTCGCGAATCTTCGAGAAAAATTCTTCTTCGTTGACATCTCTCAAATATTCTTTGCCGAAAAATTCGGCAACACGGCGGCATTCTGCGGGAATTGCGGCATATTCGCCCGTGAGGTCGGCGTGATTTCCGCCGGTGTCAACAATGCAAAGTTTCATGTTGTATTTTGAAATATCAAAATCGACCTTTTCGATAAGCGGTTTTTTGGTATCATAAAAATCGATTGCCGTAAATCCGCCGACCGAACTTGCGGTTTGATCCAAAAGTCCGCACGGTTTGCCGAAAAATTCATTTTCGGCGCGCTGTGCCATAATTGCAATGTCAACGGCGCTGACTTCATTGTTATTGAAAAGGCGGCTCACGATATTTCCTACAAGAACTTCAAAAGCGGCGGAAGAGGAAAGCCCTGAGCCTTTTAAAACATTCGAGGTTGTATAAGCGTCAAAACCGCCGATTTTATAACCTTTTTCTTTCATTGAAGCCAAAATTCCTCTGATAAGAGCCGAGGAACGACCGTATTCCGATTCGGACGGTTTGAGTTCGTCCAAATAAACATCGTCCTGAGGAAATCCCTCTGATTTTATTCTGACAATTCCATCGTTATTAAGCGCGACAACCGCAATAACATCAAGGTTGACGGCGCCGACAAAAACACAGCCGTGCTGGTGGTCGGTGTGGTTGCCGCCGACCTCTGTCCGCCCGGGAGCGCTGAAAAGTCTCAGTTCACCGTCGTTGTTAAAATGCTCGCGAAAAGCGTCGACAGCATTCGCATATCTTGTTCTCGCTGCGTCTGTATCATTATAAAGCACCGAGAAATCTTTATCAAACGCACCGCTTAGAATTTTATCTTTTACAGACATTGGCGGACAGCCCCTTTTCGTTTATTTTTTAAGAGATTTCACAATTTCCAAAGTGTCTCTTGCGATGACCAATTCTTCGTTGGTCGGGATTACAAAACAGGATACCTTTGAATTGTCGGTTGAGATTTTGAGGTTTTCTTTGACATGGGGAACGGCGTTTGCGTCAGCATCGCATTCAACGCCCAAATAGGTGAGATTATCAAGAATGAATTTTCTCATTTGCGGATTGTTTTCACCGATTCCGGCAGTGAACACAATCGCGTCGACACCGTTCATTGCCGCGGCATAGGCGCCGATAAATTTGATTATCTGATAATATTGCATATCTATTGCGAGTTTTGAGCGTTCGTCACCCTCTGAGGCTTTGAGACAGACATCGCGGCTGTCGTTTGAAAAGCCGGATATTCCGAGAAGACCCGATTCTTTGTTGCACATTTTGTCAAGGTCGTCGGCGTTAAGGCCGTGCTTCTTTGCAATATAAACGAGAACAGAGGGGTCGATTGTGCCGACGCGCGTTCCCATCATAAAGCCGTCAACAGGGGTAAGACCCATTGATGTGTCAACACATTCGCCGTTTTTAACAGCGGTTATAGAGCAACCGTTGCCGAGATGGCAGGTGATTATTTTAAGGTCTTTTATATTTTTTTTCATAAGGTCAGCGCATACTCCGCTGACATAGCGGTGTGATGTTCCGTGGAAACCGTAACGGCGGATATGGTCCTCTTCATAGTATTTGTAAGGAATGGCGAACGTATAAGCCTTCGGGGGCATTGTTTGATGAAAAGCGGTGTCAAAAACCGTGACCTGCGGAATTTTATCTCCGAGAACTTCGGTGCAGGCGTCGATACCCATAACATGGGCTTTGTTGTGAAGGGGAGCAAGTTCGCTGTATTCATAGATTTTCTTTTTGACTTCTTCATTGACAAGAACAGAGCCTTTGAAGGTTGAGCCGCCCTGAACTACCCTGTGACCGACGGCACTGATTTCATCAAGTGAATCAATGCAGTGATATTCGCCCTCAATCATTTCGTGAATGACAAGGTGGAAAGCCTCCTTGTGGTCTTTGATTTCAATTTCTTTTTTGAATCCCTCGCCGGCGGCGTTTTTATATGAGAAAATTCCGCCCGTGCCTATTCTTTCGCAGTTTCCTTTTGCGAGGACTGATTCGTCCGTCATATCAATAAGTTGATATTTAAGTGAAGAACTGCCCGCGTTGATAACCAAAATTTTCATTTTATCCGTCTCCTATGCAAAATATGTTGAAGAATATTATTTTTTATAGTATTATAAAAGAGAAAGTAAAATTTTACTTAAAACCCCACACTACCTTATATTACTATAATCCCCCGTATATTTCAAGACCTTTAGTGAAAAAATCTTTAAAAAAGTGGGCGAAAAAATTGGAAACGGCTGTCATCATTGCAGAATACAATCCTTTTCACAACGGACATAAATATTTAGCCGACAAGGCGCGCGAACTCGGCTTCACGCATATAGCGGCGGTTATGAGCGGCTCATTCACCCAAAGAGGGGAGGCGGCGCTGCTTTCAAAATTCGACCGTGCGAGGGCGGCTTTGCTTTCGGGCGTCGATTTGGTCGCCGAACTTCCGGTAACCTGCGCCGTTTCCTCTGCTGAAAGATTTGCAAGAGGCGGGGTATATATCGCCGACAGTCTCGGAGCCGACGCGCTTTTGTTCGGCAGTGAATGCGGAGATTTAAAACAGCTTTCATTGACTGTTGACCTTTTAAATGATGAAAAAACCGACCGTCTCATCAAAGAAAATCTCACAAAAGGTATGACCTATGCCGCCGCCCGACATTCGGCTCTCAAAGATGCCGCAGGCGGCGATGTTCCGAGCGACCCTAATGATAATCTCGGAATTGAATATATTTCCGCAATAAAAAAACTTCACTCAAACCTCACCCCGATTGCCGTCAAAAGGGAGGGAGCGGGACACGACAGCCCCGTTTCGTCGGGGAACTCTTGTTCGGCATCATATATAAGGGAAAGTGTTTTGAATGGCAATATTCAAAAGATTAAACTGTTTATGCCCGAACTTTCGTTTGAAATTCTGGAAAAATCGGCAGCCGAGGGAAA
>CAVDRT010000077.1:0-7314 GCA_963611445.1 bacterium | reverse complement strand
GTTATAAAGTGGGGAAATACGGCATTTGCGGAAGCCGCGGCTGGTTTTATGACAGCGGCGAGGACGATAAAGTAATCGCGCGCGAGGTCGGCAGAATCAGGGCGTCGGTCAAAAACGCCGAGGAGAAAGGGCTCGTTCCGCTTTTCTTTTTGCACTATCCGCCGGTGTTCGGCGACGAAGTCTGCCGCCCGATTTTTGACGCGGTGACGGAACTCGGAATAAAAACCGTTTATTACGGACATATTCACGGAAAAGGAAAAAATTTTGCGGTTTCGGAATTCGAGGGTGTGAAACTTAAACTTCTGTCCTCCGATTGCATTGATTTCACCCCGTGTTTGATTGTCAAATAATCGCAAAACGGACAAAATGACGGGAATTTTTTGCAAAAACGCAAAAAATTATCCAAATTTTCGCAAAATTCACATTTTTTTAAATTTTTGTATAGAAATATTTGATTGAGTGTGTTATAGTAATATGGATATTTTAATGGAGGTTAAAAGTATGAGTTTAAAAGGTTCAAAAAAGGTTGATACAAACCGTTATGAGCTTAATATTACGGTAAGCGCGGAGGATTTCTGCAAGGCGATTGACGAGGCATATCGTCAGAATGTCGGCAAAATCAATGTTCAGGGTTTTAGAAAGGGCAAAGCTCCGAAAGGAATAATCGAAAAGTTCTACGGTGAAGAGGTATTCTTTGAGGACGCTTTGAATATACTTTATCCGACAGCGGTTGAATCGGCAATTGAAGAATCGGGTCTTGCTTTTGTTGATGATAAAATCGACTTTGACCTGGTTTCAATGAACAAGAAAGACGGTGTTGAATTCAAAGTTACCATCACCGTAAAACCCGAGGTTGAGATTAAAGACTATAAAGGCCTCACCGCAGAACGCGTTATCCCCGCCGTGACCGATGAAGAGGTCGACGCAGAGGTTCATTCAATGGCTGACAGAAATGCCCGCACCGTGACTGTTGAAGACAGAGTGGCTCAAAACGGCGATATAACCGAAATCGATTTCGACGGCTATGTTGACGGCAAGGCTTTCAACGGCGGCAAAGCGGAAAACTACACCCTCACTTTGGGCTCGGGCACATTTATTCCCGGATTTGAAGACCAGATTGTCGGTCACAAACCGGGCGATGAATTTGATGTCAATGTTAAATTCCCCGAAGATTATCAGGCGGAAGAACTCAAAGGCAAAGACGCTGTCTTTAAATGCAAACTTCACGAAATCAAAACAAGAGAACTTCCTGAAATTGACGATGAATTTGCAAAAGATGTCAGCGAATTTGACACTCTTGACGAACTCAAGGCCGATATAAAGGAAAAAGCACTCAAGAGAAAAACCGACATTTCGGATGCCGACACCGAGAACGACCTTGTCAAAAAACTTGCCGACCTCGTAAAGGCTGAAATACCGGAGGCTATGATAGTCAACAAAGCAAAACAGAGCGTTGACGAATTCGGTTACAATCTCCAGTCTCAGGGACTTAATCTTGAAACTTATTTAAAATATACAGGCGGCACGGCGGAAGACCTTCAGAAGAACTTTATGCCTCAGGCAGAAACCCAGGTCAAAATTCGCTTGGCCCTTGAAAAGATTGCGGAACTTGAAAAAATCGAAGCAACCGAAGAGGACCTTAACAAGGAATATGAAGATGTTGCGGCAAGATATTCAATGAAAGCCGAAGATGTCAAGAAATATATTCCGGAAGCGGAACTCAAAAAAGACCTTGCAGTCAGAAAAGCGCTTGATTTTGTCAAGGACAACGCGGTTATAACCGATGTTGAAAAGAAAACCGAAGAAAAAGCAGAGCCGAAAAAAGCGGCTGCTAAAAAAGCACCTGCCAAAAAGGCTCCTGCAAAGAAAAAGGCTGCTCCGAAAGCTGAAAAAGCCGAAGAAAAGACGGCAGAATAAATTTTTTCGGCGCCGGGCGTCTATAATCCTTTTAAATTGTCTATAATTAAAACAGAAATTGCGGCAGGGAGATTGAAACTTCCTGCTGTATCTGTAAAGGTGCGAATTTTCCGCACCCATCACAAGAAAGGAACGAGTGTTTAAATGAATATGAGCAGTTTGGTACCTTATGTAATCGAACAAACAGGAAAAGGCGAGCGTTCTTATGATATTTTTTCAAGACTTTTGAACGACCGCATCATTGTCCTTTCGGATCAGGTGGATAACGCTTCAGCCAGCGTTATCATTGCACAGTTGCTTTATCTTGAGGGAAAAGACCCCGAAAAGGATATACATTTTTATATCAACAGCCCCGGCGGCTCTGTCAGCGCCGGTATGGCAATATTTGACACAATGCAGTATGTTAAATGCGATGTCAGCACTATATGCATAGGTATGGCGGCAAGTATGGGCGCGTTCCTTTTGGCGGCAGGGGCAAAGGGCAAACGCTTTGCACTCCCCAACAGTGAAATTATGATTCACCAGCCCCTCGGCTCTGCCGAAGGTCAGGCAACCGATATACTCATTCACGCCGACCACATTAAAAAAATCCGCGAAAACATCAACAATATTTTGGCAGAAGAAACAGGCAAGCCGCTTGAAATTATTGAACGCGATACCGAACGCGACAACTTTATGAGCGCGGCGGAAGCCTGCGAATACGGCCTTATCGATAAGGTCATAACAAACAGGGAACAGTGATTGACAGATGGCAAATAACAACAAAAGCAACGGAAACGGAATAGGCGGAGAAGAAAATTTTACGCATTGCTCCTTCTGCGGGAGAGCGCAGCACGAGGTTGACCGCCTGATTGGCGGAATGGGCGTTTATATTTGCGACGAATGCGTTGAAGTGTGCCATTCGATAATTTGCGATGAGCGCGCTGAGTTGCACAAAAGGTCAAAAAACGGCAGCGGCGCAAAAAAAGCAATTCCGAAGCCCCGCGAAATCAAAGAATATCTCGACAGTTATGTTATCGGTCAGGACGAAGCCAAAATTGCGCTCAGCGTCGCGGTTTATAACCATTATAAGCGCATAAACAGCGAGGACGAAAGCGATGTTGAAATCGGCAAAAGCAATGTTTTGATGTTGGGACCCACCGGCGTCGGAAAAACTTTGCTTGCCCAAACTCTTGCCCGTTTTCTTGATGTCCCGATAGCGATAACCGACGCAACCACACTGACCGAGGCGGGATATGTCGGCGAAGATGTGGAAAACATCTTGCTGCGGCTTATCCAGGCGGCGGATTTCGACATTGAAAAGGCCGAACACGGCATAATTTATGTTGATGAAATCGATAAGATTTCAAGAAAATCCGAAAACGCTTCAATAACCCGTGATGTCAGCGGTGAGGGCGTGCAGCAGGCACTGCTTAAAATTCTTGAAGGCACTGTTTCGAATGTTCCGCCGCAGGGCGGAAGAAAGCATCCGCAGCAGGAATTTATTCAGATAGACACAACGAACATTCTCTTTATTTGCGCCGGCGCATTCGACGGAATCGAAAAAATCATAAGTTCCCGCGTCAATAAATCGGCGGGGCTCGGCTTTGGCGCGGAGGTCCGCTCAAAAAAGCAAAATGAAGATGAAAATGTTCTCAAAGATGTTATTCATCACGATCTCGTGAAATACGGTCTTATCCCCGAACTTGTGGGAAGACTTCCGATTATAACAACCCTGACGCCGATGACCGAAGAAATGCTTGAGAGGATTATGACGGAGCCGAAAAACTCCATAATCAATCAGTATAAGGAACTTTTCAAGATGGACGGGGTGGAACTCAAATTCGAGCCTGAGGCAATCCGCGCGGTTGCAAAACTGACAATTGAGCGAAAAACAGGCGCAAGAGGTTTGCGTTCAATAGTTGAACACACCCTCGGAAAACTTATGTTTGAAACACCGTCCGACCCCACCGTTAAAGAAATTATTATTGATAAAGACGCGGTCCTTGAAGGAAAAGACCCCAAAATAATCCGCAAAACGGCAAAGGATAAGGCAGCAGAATAACTTTTTTAAAAACAGCCCTCTTCTTTTAAAAGAAGGGGGCTGTCGGCACTTTCGGGCGTTTGCGTTTTTTGCGGTATAATATAAATTTTATTTAAAGTTCAAATTTTTATCAACAAATCGACAAATTAGGGCGTGTAATGAAAAAGCAAATTTGCGCGGTATCTGCGTGCGTCCCCCAAAACAATAAAGAAGGGTAAATCTATGTGGGTGATTTTTGCGTTTGGGTCGGCATTTTTTGCAGGGCTCACGGCAATTCTTGCCAAATGCGGCATTAAAAAAACAGATTCGGACGCGGCAACGGCAATCCGCACGGTTGTGGTGCTGGGCTTTTCGTGGCTTATGGTTTGGATTGCAGGCTCCGCTTCTGAAATTTTAAATATCGGAACAAAAACCTGGGTGTTTTTGATTTTGTCGGGGCTTGCAACGGGCGCTTCCTGGCTTTGCTATTTCCGTGCGCTTCGTTTTGGCGATGTAAATAAGGTTGTCCCGATAGATAAATGTTCAACTGTGCTGACAATTTTGCTGGCGTTTATCTTTCTCGGTGAAAAAATTACCCCGGCAAAAGGCGCCGCTGTGATTTTGATAGGTCTCGGAACTTATTTGATGATTGAAAAAAAGACAGCCGCGACCCAAAAAGCCGAAAAGAAAAGTTGGTTTGTTTACGCTTTGCTTTCCGCGGTTTTTGCCGCACTCACTTCGGTTCTCGGCAAAATCGGCATCGAGGGGGTCGAGTCCAATCTCGGCACGGCAATCAGGACGGGCGTGGTGCTTGTTATGGCGTGGCTCGTTGTCTTTTTGGGCGGCAAAAAGCAAACGCTTAAGGACATTCCGAAAAAAGAACTCGGGTTTATATTTCTTTCGGGCCTTGCAACGGGCGGCTCTTGGCTTTGTTATTATAAAGCGTTGAAGGACGGACCTGCAAGCGTTGTTGTTCCGATTGACAAATTGAGCATTTTGGTGTCAATTGCTTTTTCGGCGATTGTGTTCAAAGAAAGGCTTTCCAAAAAAGCGGCGTTGGGTCTTGCGCTGTCGGTCGGCGGAACTTTTTTGATGTTGCTGCCAACCTGAATGTGATTTTTGCGTGCAATTAAATAGGCAGGAAAGGCGGGGAAAACGGTGAATGAAAAAGCAATAATTAAAAAATGCCAAAACGGCGAACGGCAGGCACTGTGAAAAGTGCGGCTGGAAGGTGCAACCCGACGATAACTTTTGTCACCGCTGCGGAAACAAAATGAAATAATCAAACTGATTTTTTATGTTTTTTCGGTTTGTTCCCGTGCGTTATCCGCTTTTTGGCGTTCTTTCATCTTCCGCCAGTTTAAAAAGCCGTATATATCATTGACAAGAAACGCGGCAAAACAAACGACGACCGAAATATAGCGCGCGTCCGTAATACTTGCCAAAACCCATAAAATAATCAGGACCACATCATTTGCGGCATATCCGAGCGCAAAGAACGGACTTCTTCGGAAAGTCAGATAAACCGCGGCGAAACTCGTCGTCACCGAGATTGTGCTCGGCACAATGTTGGCTGTATTGAAAGCGTCAAGAACGAAATAAAAGGCGGCGGTCACTGCGGCAGTCAATATCCACATAAATGCGATTTCTTTTTTTCGGAGAGTGTTGACCTTGACCTCTGATTTGTTGCCGTTATGCGGATTTCTGAGCCACGAAACAAGTGCAAACACCGCCATGGGCATAGTCATTCCGAGATATGTAAGCATCTCGCCGTAATAAGAAAAGGTAAACGAAATAATACCGTACAGCAGGCTGAATATCACCATCAGGAACTGTCCGAACGGGTTTCCTTTTGCGTTGAATATGAGTGATGTAACACCGATTAAGGACGCTGCTAAGGTGAGATAGTTTTCACGGTCGAACACGCAGAATGACACTGCAATAAGGAGCACGGACGAGCACCAAAGCAAAAGTTCACCTGTTGTGAAATAACTGATAAGCCTTTTTATGTTTTTCATAAGAAAACCTCCAAAAAAAGCATTCGCATACACATCTTCTAAGACCTGACGATGTGTAAACGAATGCTTTGCATTCTGCTACCCGGTGGCAGTGATATTCATATTAAATTATTTTTTGATTTCTTGTTTTCATCAAGAGATGTATGCCAGTATACGCCGTTTTTGCTTTTTTGTCAAGAACTTTTTGATAATTCGATTTTGTGCAGATTAACAATTTGTTAAAAAAATATTGCAATTATCTGTGAAATGTGATATAATCCTCAAGTAATGTGTGCCGAATTTTATCGGCTCACCTTGATTTGCAGAATGCCGTGCAAACTGCAAACCGAGCAGCGGCTTTGGAGAATTCCGATAAAGTTTTTCTTTAATCGGGTGCCGAAGGGGCAAACCCCAAACGGGGCGAAACTCTCAGGCAAAAGGACAAAGTTTTTACAGGGGAGCTGTTTTAAAAGACGGTTAATTACTTTGTTTTGTTTTTGATAGCTGCTGTTTCGTCGGCGGCTATTTTTTGTTTTGGAGGTTTCAGAATGAATTTTAACGCGATTATTGACAAGGTCGACGGTTTTGTCTGGGGCTGGGTTTTGATTGTTTTAATCATCGGCGCCGGCATTCTGCTCACCGTCCGCACCCGTGCCGTTCAGTTTCGCCATTTGGGTCTTGCCCTCAAATATATGGTAAAGAACGAAGAGGGCGGACACGGTGAGGTTTCTTCATTTGGTGCGCTTTGCACCGCGCTTTCGGCAACAATCGGCACGGGTAACATCGTCGGTGTTGCAACGGCAATTGTTGCAGGCGGTCCCGGCGCGCTCATCTGGATGTTGATTGCTGCATTTTTCGGTATGGCGACAAAATATTCCGAGGGGCTTTTGGCGGTTAAATACCGCACAGTTGACGAAGAAGGCCACGCTTTGGGCGGTCCTTTCTATTACATAGAAAGAGGCCTCAAAGAAGTCCTCGGCGGAAATTGGCGTTGGCTTGGAAAATTGTTTGCTGTTTTCGGTGCGCTTGCAGGTATTATGGGAATCGGTACTATCACACAGATAAACGGAATTACATCTGCCGCAAACCGCGTGTTCGACAGCCGCGTGCTTTTCTCAATCGGAAAAGGAGACGAAAAACGCGATATAACTTTGGCGGTTGTGATTTGCGGCGCCGTGATTACATTTTTTGTTGCGCTTGTCGTCATTGGCGGAGTGAAGAGAATTGCAAATGTTTCTTCGATAATTGTTCCGTTTATGGCTGTGGCTTATGTGCTTTTTGCCATTGCGATTTTGCTTTTCAATGTGAATAAAATTCCGGCGGCGGTTTCACTTGCCTGCCGCAGTGCTTTCAATGTCAATGCCGTCGGCGGTGCCATTGCGGGTCTCACCCTTAAAA
>CAVDRT010000076.1:0-2760 GCA_963611445.1 bacterium | reverse complement strand
GAGACCCCATACGGATATGCGGTTTTTGACAAGCGTGTTTAAAAGTCTTTCGGGGTTATCGGATATTATTTCAATTCGCACAAATGATTTGAAAAATCTGAAAAGTTTTAAAAACAACATCTGCTTCACCTTTTTCCGACTGCTGATTTTTCCGATTTCAGGTCATATTCGACCGATTCCACACGGCCGACAATTTCCGCGCAACCGTCGGATACATTCAAAAATTTAAGTCCCTGACCGTAAAAGCAGACCGTTCCGCTTTTTATTGTGAGTGAAATCAAATTATCGTAATATTTCAGCACTCCGAGACAGCCTTCAACCGAAACGCGGCGGTCGGACACTATTTCAACCACCGTTTCGCGCGCACCGACAGCGGCTTCTCCCTCGCCGAACAATAAGTGCAGTTTTTCTTTTTTGCCTTTGAATTTCGGCAGTTTGGGTTTTGCTTTCGGTTTTGACACTCGACACCGCCCCCTCGTTATATAACCGTACTTTGCAGCGTTTTGCTACCATATAAGATTATGACGATAAAATTCTGATAATTCTAAAGCGGCGGCAATATAAATTGAAAAGGTGATAATTATGCAAAAACCGACCTTGAAAATCCACAAAATAGGACTTATGTTTGCGGCAGCAGCCGCGCTCGCGGCGGGGGTGTTTATATTTGCATTGTCGGACGCCGTTAAATCAGGCGCCGAAGAGGGATTGAGAATTTGCGCCGGAACGGTGATTCCGTCGCTTTTTCCGTTTGCGGTTTTGGCATATTTTATGTCTGCGGGCGGAATATTTGAGCCGTTTTTAAAATTTGCAGAGGGGCTCACACAAAAACTGCTCGGCTTGAACGGGGACGAATTTTTTTGTTTTTTGATGTCAATGCTCGGCGGTTATCCTGTCGGTGCAGGACTTATTGACAAAATGTGTGCCGACAAAAGATTGTCCCCGAAGCGTGCACGGGTGCTTCTTTTGTTTTCGGTCAATGCGGGTCCGCCATTTGTTGTGACTGCGGTCGGTACCGGAATGATTCATTCAAAAAAAGCAGGCACTGTTCTGTTGGCGGCGCACATTCTTTCTTCACTGATTATGTGCCGTGTTTTGACGCTTTTTTATCCCCCGACAACCGAAAAAAGGGCAGAAAAAAAGCCGGCCTTATCTCTCGGCGACTGTTTTGTCGACGCGGTCAGGGCGGCTTCTAAAGGTATGTTTTCAATTTGCGGCTGGGTTGTTTTCTTTTCGGCGTTTCGCCCGATTTTCAAGGCGCTCCCCCTCGGCGGTTTTTCTCGCTTTGCTCTGCCGCTGTTTGAGGTGACAAGCGGCTTGTCTGAGGGGAATTTCACCGTTCCCGAAACGGCGTTCTTTTTGGGGTTTTCGGGATTTTCGGTGATATTTCAAGTAATGGCTTCCTCAAAAAATTTCACTCCGAAACTGCTTTTCACGGTCATTTCAAGATTTGCACACGGGCTGATTTCTTTTGCTTTGTGCAAACTGTATCTCTCATTTTTTCCGCTGTATGTCGAAACCGTATCAAACGGGAAAATACCCGTCTATTTTTCAAACAGCGTGACTATTCCTGCCGCCGCCGCACTTGTTTTAACGCTTTGCGTGTTTTACGGTTTTATAAAGGCCGACAGTCGGCATTCTCCGCCGTCAAACTAAAGCGCGGCAAGGGAAGACCGATTGTTTAAATCACAAAAATTTTTTGATATCCAAAAGATTTTCGACCGAATAATTCGGGGATACGCCCATCAGGTCACCTGTTTTTCCGTGGTCAAACCAACAGGTTTTCATTCCGTAGTTTCCCGCACCGCCTATGTCCGCCGTGAGCGAATCGCCTATCATCATGGATTCGCGCGGCAGAGCGTTGCCCAATCGGTCAAAACAAACCTCAAAAAAGTTCGGGTTCGGTTTTTTGTAACCTATCTCCCCTGAAATAAACATATGGTCTATGTAGCCGTCAAACCCTGCATCCGTCAGGCGTTTGACCTGTTGTTCATACGGACCGTTGCTTGCGGCGCAAACGGTATATTTTCCGCTGAGATATTTCAAAAGTTCGCCCGCGCCGTCGACTTCTTCGTGCGATTCGCGAAGTCCGTTTCTGAAAAGTCCTTCAAATCGAACGCCGTCGAACGCAATTCCTGCCTTTTCAAAAATCATATTCCAGCGGTGAAGCATAAGATAATTGATATCTATAATGCCTTTTTCAATATCCAGCCAAAGACGATCGTTTATCAGTTTGAATATATCAAAAAGCCCGTCCTTATACTGAAGTCCGACAGTGTTGAGCGCCTCGGTCATTGATTGTAGGGCGCATTTGTTGAAATCGAGAATCGTGTTGTCTATATCGACAAAAACCGTTTTTATCATAAAATTCCACCCCCCGAACACTAATCCATTTCACCCGAAAGCAGCATCACGCAGGCGGCTGCCGCCAGCGGCGCAGTTTCACACCTTAGTATTCTTTTTCCGAGCGTTGCGCTGACCGCCGAAAAACTGTTTGCCAGTTCCTCTTCCTCGACGGAAAAACCGCCCTCGGGCCCGACAAATATTGCAATTTTGCGCGCAGTTCCGTCCACAATGTCCGAAAGGCGTTTGCCGCCGCGCTCGCAAAAAAATATCACCTTATCAAAATCGTTGAACATTTCAACCGATTTTTTGAAAGTTATCAGTTCCTTGATTTGGGGAATCACTCCTCTGCCGCATTGCCCTGCAGCCGAAAACGCAATTTTCTGCCATCTGGCAATCTTTTTGGCGGCTGCTTTGGGG
>CAVDRT010000075.1:0-10330 GCA_963611445.1 bacterium | reverse complement strand
AAACGCAGATATACTGTCGTATTTCAAGTTTCGACACAATAAAAACCGGAAATTTGTCATTTTTAAGGCGTGCGGTGTTCGGCTCTCGTCAGCCTAACCTATCGGGACAGGCGGGAAAACAATTGAGGAATCCGCCGGGAATCTTTTGATGAGTTTGGCAACATATCTCGCTATCAAAAGCGCATCTTTCACATCGATTTTTCCGTCGCCGTTTACATCGGATTTTTTGAAGTTTTCATCTTCAATTTTTTTGAGACCCACATCAATTCTGGCTGCTAAAATCGCGTCGTCCAAATCAATGCTTGCGTCGCCGTTTACATCTCCGTAGTTTACGGAAGCGGCGAAAACCCATGTGCCCGCGAGTTCATCTGAGACAGGAAAGAGAAAAAATGTAAACATTGCAAATATCAGGATAAACGACAAAAATGCTTTTTTCATAAATTGTGCTCCTGTTCTTAGGTTGGCTCGGTTTTGCCGGCCCCACGAAATTTTTTGAGTTACTGTATAAACATTATATAACAGTGCGGGAGACTTTTCAAGCAAAAAAGTGTGGAAATCCGTTTTGGGCTGTGTTAATATTATTTTGCCTGCGGTGTTTCACCGAATATCATATGTTTGAAAGGACATTTGCTTTATGAGAATGAGAAAAAAGAAAAATCTTGAAGAACGCCTTTCGGCGGCGTCGGACATTTTGATTGAGCCGAAAAGCGAAAACCTTGATTACAGTGCGGAAAACACCGATGACAAGCCGCTTGACTTTAAAGAACTTTTCGGAAACGATAAACCCGTTGTGCTTGAAATCGGCTGCGGAAAGGGTCAATTTGCGGCGGAACTCGCGAAGAGAAATCCCGATATAAATATTTTGGCTGTCGAAAAATGCGCCAATGTTGTGGTTATGGCGTGCGAAAAGATAAAGGCGGCGGGCGTTTCAAATGTAGTTGTTATGAAGTGCGGAGCCGAATATCTCGCGAGGTTTATTTTGCCGCATACCATATCGAGGATATATCTCAATTTTTCCTGCCCCTATCCTAAGAATACATATGCGTCACACAGGCTGACAAGTCCGGGCTTTTTGGAAATATACAAAAAACTCTTGAAAACGGGTGCGGAAATTCATCAAAAAACCGATAACGCACCGTTTTTCGAATATTCGATCGAGCAGTTATCATGCAACGGTTTTGCTCTCAAAAACATTTCGCTTGACCTGCACAAAAGCGATTTTGAAGGCAATATAGTAACCGAATATGAAAAGCGCTTTTCGGAACAGGGCTTCCCGATATACAGATTGGAAGCGTTTATCAGGTGACGGACTTAAAGGTATAACAAGGTTCTGCCCGCTGCCGGCATAGATACTTCTCCGACGGCAGAAAGCAGAAGCCCATAGGCTCCTTTCTTTTTGACGCCGTCAGCAGTGCACCCACTGTGGCTCCCTTCTTTTCACGAAGTGAAATAGAGGGGATCTGTCGCGAAGCGACTGAGGGGTATTTACATTTGTCTAACGTCTAGTATCTAGCATCTAGCATCTAGCATCTAGTAATTTTGTGCGGTTTGAAAACGGGTTTTTTAACAGAAAAGCGGGTCAAAAAACGGCTTATTTTTACATAATATGTAATATAATGTCATATTTTAGGATATTTTAGCCCGAAAATCGCTTAAAACGGACGATTTGTGATTTTAATTCACAAAATTTTGTAAAAAGCACACAACTAAAAATTTAAAAAATGCCCAAAAACCGCTGAAAATCTAATTTATTACAAACTTGTAACAATTGAAATTGCTCCTTTTTTGACCGATTTTTATGCAAATTGCACAAATATGCTTTTGCACAAAAGTTGACTTTAAACAATTTTTTGCATATAATCTTAAACACAGGTCAAAAATCCGCCGTGAACTGTTGGCGGCGACCTGAAATAAACCGCAATAAGATTACTGTTTTGTAATCAGTTTTACAAAAATAAAACTTTTGCGGCGATTTAAAGGAGTAGTCAGATGTTTGCGAAAATAAAACGGTTTTTCGGTGCGGCTTCAACCAATAAAGCCCGCGCGATAACCGCCGCCGTTTTGGCAGTTGTTATGGCTGTCACGGCAATCGCTCTCAATTCAATGGCAAATGCAGTTGTGATTGATGTCGAGGGCAAAAAGATAACTTTCCATTCTTCCGAAAGCAATCCGAGAAAAATTGTGGCGCTTGCCGGAATAGATGTGGCGGACAGCGATCTTATATATGTCGACCGCACTTCGCGTATCCCTGTCTTAACGGTTAAACGCGCTTTTCCCGTCACTGTTGTTTGCGGTGATGAAATAAACACCGTTAACCTCACAACCAAAGCCACGGTTGCCGACGCTTTAAACGAAGTCGGAATACAACTCGGCGAAGAGGACACGGTTGACCGTGACCTTTCGGAAAATATCACAAAAGATTTGGTCATCAATGTCACAAAAGTCGAATATGTTTATGAGACCGTTGCGGAAGAAATTCCGTTTGAAACCGTGACAAAATACAACGCTTCCGCGGCAAACGGAACTGTTGTCAGCGTCAGCGGCGGCGAAAACGGAGAAAAACACACTATATATTGCCGCAAACTCGTAAACGGCGTTGTGACCGAAAGTACACCGATTTCAGAAACCGTTGTAAAAGAGGCTGTCAGCCGCACACAGGTTGTCGGCACCAAAAAGGCAACCGCCGCAGTGAAAACTTCTTCGGCTGCCGTTTCTTCGGTAAAAACAATTTCAGAACTCACACCCGACAGCCCCATTGAACTTGACGCCGCCGGAAGACCGGTGAATTATAAGAAAGTGATTTCCGGAAAGGCGACCGCATATTATAATTCAAACAACCGCCATTGCGCGACCGGTGTTTGGCCGAAACCGGGATATATCGCCGTCAACCCGAAACAAATTCCTTACGGCACGAAACTCTATATCGTTTCGGCGGACGGAAAATTCAACTACGGTTATGCGATTGCTGCCGATACCGGCGGATTCACCCGCAACGGAAGCGGCACGGTTGCCGACCTTTTCTTCAACACGAAGGGCGAATGCGTCGCGTTCGGAAGAAGAGATATAAATATTTATGTTCTCTGATTGAGACCGAAAATGAACTGTTCCCGCGGGAAAGGTTGATTGTTGACGAGGCGAAAAAGCCCAAACATTCAATTTTTCCCGCGGGTTTTTATTTTTTACAAAAAAATATGTTTATTCGCGCCGTTTCGACAAACTTTGCAAAATTATATGGTAAAATATGTAAAAAGAAAACAGGTTTGCTTGCTTTTTGCATCCTTGATGCGAAAATGGTGACACTTTTGCAGCAGTCATTGTTCTTCAAGCCATACAGGTATCATACTGTATTTCATTGCAAGACTCAATTTCTGCACCGCGCGGTTCAAATGCCTTGAAACGGTTGATTTGTTGAGCCCCATTTCCTTTGAGATTTCCGTGACATTCATTCTTTTAAAATAGAACATATCAACAACTTCACGCTGGCGATCGCTGAGTTCCGAATCCATAACCGTTTTAAGACCCTGTTTCAGTTTTTGTATCCTGCGGCTGTTGTCGCCCTCGGAAAAAACGCTGTACCTGAGCGGAAGACGGTCGCCGAAAACTTCGAGGCTGAATTTTGTTCTGTCCATTTTATTTTCTCCTTTCAATTATCTTTCGGTGCTTTTGACGGGTGGCTTTTGATTTTTTCCGTCGCCGCCCGGTTTTTTGCCGCAGTTGTCTGTCGGGTTTTCTTTATTATAATAATTTATCATTTTCACGGCGGTTTCACGGCAGCGCCTTAAATCTGAATAAAGCGAATATGCCCGTCGCATTATGAGTGCGGATTCGCTCTCCGGGCTGTCTTTCGCTTTTTTTCTCAGTTCCCTGATTCGCTTTTCAAGAATTTCACATCTTGTCAAATATTCTTCCCCGAGTTCTTTGAGTGATTTTGTTCTTTCAATTTCCATAAAAACTTCCTTTCTTCGGCTTTGAGGTGAAAATCACACGCGGTTTTGCCGATTTAAAATTTTGATTACAAGCGCAATATTAACACGATTCGTGTATACAGTCAAGAGGAATTCGGCGAAATTTACACATTTCGTGTAATTTATCCGATTGTTGCAGCAATATCTGTGCAACAACTGTACACAATTTGTGTGATTTATGTTGACTAATTTTACAAATTGTGTTATCATCAACCGTAGGAACAAAGTTAGTCTGTTGAGAGTCGGGCAAAGCCGCAGGTAGGGGCTCTCGTCAGTCTGAGAATACGGGAGATAATAACTATGGATTCTTTGGGCAAAAAAATTAAAGACCTCAGAACAAAAAGCGGATATACCCAAACCGAGCTTGCCAAAATGCTTGATGTTTCAACAAGCGCAGTCAGTATGTACGAAATGGACAGACGCGAGCCGAACAACGAAAAACTCCGCAAAATGTGCGGCGTTTTCGGGGTTTCGCCCGAATATTTTTTGGGCGGAAACGAAAATTACGGTCAAAAGAAAGAAATTTCTGCAATTCTTGAGGGTATAAAGTGCCAGCTTGACAACGCCGACGGTCTTATGCTCAACGGTGATCCGATAAACGATGAGGACAAAGAAAAACTTTTCGACGCTATGCTTGTCGCCGTTAACGTAATGTTCGGCGGTAAAATAAAACTATCGGAGAGAAAAGGTAAAGATGAAGAAAAAGATAACAGAATCGATTCGGAAACTGAATAATCGCTTCGGGTTTCTTCCGCCCGAAGAATTGGCGGGCTGCCTCGGAATCAGTGTGATAAATTATGAACTGCCGAAGTCGGTCAGCGGAATGTATTTTTCCGCCGGCGGCAAAAAAGCAATAATTATCAGCACGCTGATTGACGAAAGATTTCGTGATTATTATATTTCGCACGAGCTCGGTCACGCCGTTCTCCACGATAAACTCAACTATGTTTTTCTCTGCAACAGCACAAATCTTTTGCGCGGAAAATATGAAAGGGAAGCCGACTATTTTGCTGCGGAACTTCTTTTGGGTAAAAATCCCGCGTCCGAATACCGTGACCGAACGCTTGACCAGTTGAGCGCGGGTTTCGGAATACCCAAATTTGTTATTGAAGACTGGCTCACGGACGAGGTTAGAAATAACCGTATTTGAATTTCCGAAAGGCTTTTCAGCCGATAGGAAAATGTGTTTTCATCAATTTGAAAAAAACTGTTGCAAAAATATATTCTGTGTGATATAATATTCGGCGTGGCTGACGGAGAGTTTTAAATCGTCCGCCGCCCGATAAATATCGTGAAGGCATAGCTCAGTTGGTTAGAGTACCTGCTTGACATGCAGGGGGTCGGTGGTTCAAGTCCACTTGTCTTCACCAAAAACGGTAAATCTCTTTTGAGATTTGCCGTTTTTTTAATCTCGGATTTTTAAAACACCCCGTGTTTCAAACACGATTTTCGACAAAAAGTAATTTCATTTCCGCTTAAACTGCAAAAAAAGAGTAATTTTGTTAAATTTTCATAATTTTAGGTTAAGATAATGTAAAATTTATTGGAAAATGTATAAAATTCTATTGAAATGACCTGCAAAGTTTGATAAGATAATAAATACAGAAAGGAAGATGCTCCGATGACAAAAAAGGATGAAGCATTAAATTTGTTTGCCTCGGGAAAAGGGTATGACTGTTTTGATTATCTCGGCTCACACCCCGAAAAGAGGAAAGGAAAAGCCGGAGCTGTGTTCAGGGTGTGGGCGCCCAACGCAAAAAGCGTCAGTGTTACGGGCGATTTTTGCAATTGGGACAGTAACGCCTGCCCTATGAAACGGATAGAACACGGGATTTTCGAATTGTTTGTTGAAGGCGTCAGGGAATATGACACCTATAAATATGCGATAACCGCTTTTGACGGCAAAACCGTACTTAAAAGCGATCCTTATGCATATCATTATGAGACGGAGATGTCGCACGCTTCGAAATTCTATGACATTGAAGGCTATAAATGGAACGACTCCGAGTGGCAGGAAAAGAAAAAGAAAATCGATGTTTATAACAGCCCGATGAATATTTATGAGGTCCATATAGGCTCCTGGAAAAAATATGCCGACGGAAATTATTTTGATTATGTAAAATTCGGACAAGAACTTTCAAAATATGTCAAGGAAATGAATTATACTCATATTGAAATAATGCCGGTTGCCGAACACCCCTTTGAGGGCTCGTGGGGATATCAGATTTCGGGCTATTTTGCGCCCACCTCGCGCTACGGCACGCCGAAAGATTTTATGAAATTCGTTGACATCATGCACGAAGCCGGAATCGGCGTTATTCTCGACTGGGTGCCGGCTCACTTCCCGAAAGATGAGTTTGCACTTTACAGATTTGACGGCACACCGTGCTATGAATATGCCGATCCGAGAAAGGGAGAGCACAGGGAATGGGGAACCGCAGTTTTTGATTACGGCAAAAACGAGGTCAAAAGTTTTCTCGTTTCAAACGCGCTTTTCTGGTTTCGGAAATATCACATAGACGGTCTGCGCGTCGACGCTGTTGCTTCAATGCTCTATCTCGACTATAACCGCCGCGACGGCGAATGGGTCCCGAATGTCAACGGCGGACGCGAAAATCTTGAAGCCATTGATTTTTTGAGACAGTTGAATGAAGCGGTTTTTGCGCAAAACCCCGAGGCACTTATGATTGCCGAAGAGTCAACTGCGTGGCCGATGGTCACAAAACCCGGATTTATGGGCGGGCTCGGATTCAATTTCAAGTGGAATATGGGCTGGATGAACGATATGCTGAGGTATATGTCGCTTGATCCGCTTTTCAGAAAAGACAATCACAATTCGCTGACATTTTCATTTTTCTATGCGTTCTCGGAGAATTTCATTCTCCCGATTTCGCACGATGAGGTAGTTCACGGAAAATGTTCGCTTATCAATAAAATGCCCGGCGACTATGATATGAAGTTTGACGGTTTGCGTGCTTTCTTTGCTTATATGATGGCGCACCCCGGAAAAAAACTGATATTTATGGGCAGCGAATTCGGTCAGTTTATCGAATGGAATTATAAAAACGAGCTTGACTGGCTGCTGCTTGATTATGAAAAGCATCAAAAAACCCAAAAATTCTCGGCGGAACTTAACAAGTTCTATCTTGAGAATTCGCCGTTTTGGGAAAATGACAGCGACTGGGACGGCTTTAAATGGATTTCAAACGACGATAACACACAAAGTATAATTTCCTTTATGCGAATCAATAAAAAAGGTGAACAGATAATCTGCGTCTGCAATTTTGTTCCGGTCGATAGGACAGACTATCGAATCGGCGTTCCGTTTGAGGGGAGTTACAAGGTGGTTATGTCAAGCGCTGACGAGGCATTCGGCGGAAAGGGCGGCTTTGATAAGCGCGCCGTCCGTTCAAAGAATATACCGATGCACGGTTTCCGTCAGTCAATTGCGCTTAAAATACCCGGTATGTCCGTTATGTATATAAAGGGCAAACCGTCGCCCGAAAACAAAAAACACCTGCCGGCGCCGAAACCGGCAAATACCAAACCGACAAAAAACAAATAAACGAAACAGGAGTGTTTGTTTTGAAAAAGAACGAATGTGTAGCTATGCTGTTGGCAGGCGGACAGGGAAGCCGCCTCGGAGTGTTGACAAGAAATGTGGCAAAGCCTGCGGTTCCCTACGGCGGAAAATACAGAATAATCGATTTTCCGCTTTCCAACTGTGCGAATTCCGGCATTTACACCGTGGGCGTTTTGACCCAGTATCAGCCGCTTGAACTCAATGATTATATCGGCTCCGGAAAACCGTGGGATCTTGACCGTTCCGACGGAGGCATTCATATCCTGCCGCCTTATCAGAGAAGTGCGGGTGCCGATTGGTATAAAGGCACCGCAAATGCAATTTATCAGAACATCAATTTTATTGAGCGCTATGACCCCGAATATGTTTTGGTGCTGTCGGGCGACCATATCTATAAAATGGATTATGCCAAAATGCTCGAAGAACATAAAAAAACAGGCTCTTCCTGCACCATTGCCGTTATGGATGTGCCGCTTGAAGAGGCTTCCCGTTTCGGAATTATGAACTGCAACCCCGACGGAACGGTTTATGAATTCGAAGAGAAACCGAAAAACCCCAAAAGCACGCTCGCTTCAATGGGTATTTATATATTCAATTGGCAAAAATTGAGAGAGTATCTTATCCGTGATGAAGAAAATCCCGAATCAAGCAACGATTTCGGCAAAAACATTATCCCCGAAATGCTTGCAGGCGGCGAAAAACTCACGGCTTACACTTTCGGCGATTATTGGAAAGATGTCGGAACGATAGGCTCGCTTTGGGAAGCGAATCTTGATATTTTAAATCCGAAAGTCAATCTCGATTTGTCCGACCCCAACTGGAAAATATATTCAAGAACACCGTCAGCTCCGCCGCAGCATATCGCTAAAACCGCAAAAATACAGAATTCGATAATAACCGAAGGCTGCGAAGTTGCGGGCGAACTTGAATATTCTGTCCTGTTTGACAATGTGACGGTTGAAGAAGAAGCGCTTATTCTCGATTCAATCGTTATGCCGGGCGCGGTTATAAAAAAAGGCGCCCGCGTTGAATATGCGATAGTTGCGGAAAACGCGGTCGTCGAAAGCGGTGCGCTTGTCGGAAAACGGCCGGAAGAAACCGAAAACCTCGGCGAATGGGGCGTGGCGGTCGTCGGTCCCGGCGTTACGGTCGGCAGCGGTGCCGAAGTGCTTCCGGGTGAAATGATAGATGTTGATTTAAAGGGGGAAGAAGCGGAATGACGGCAAACAGTTTTTTGGGCGTTGTTTTCGCCAATATTAACGATGACAAACTCTACCCGATGACCGAGGTGCGCTCAACGGGCGCTATGCCGGTCGGGGGTCGTTACCGTATGGTGGATTTCACCCTTTCAAACTTCGTGAACGCCGGGATAACCAAAGTCGGCGTTATAACACGGTCAAATTACAAATCGCTTATGGACCATTTGGGCTCCGGCAGAGCGTGGGACCTCGACCGAAAAAACGGCGGGCTCTATTTGCTGCCGCCTTATGCGTTCAGCTCGGCGGAAAAACTCCGCCCCGGCCGCGTGGGCGCTGTCAGCAATGTGATTGAATTTTTCAAAAAATCAACCGAAGAATATGCCGTGCTTTGCGACGCCGATGTGATAAGCAATCTCGACCTTAGCGAAATGTTTGCAAAGCACACCGAAAGCGGCGCGGATGTTACATTTGCTTTCAAACACGGCGTGCCGGACGGCTCAGGCGAGCGCCTGACCTTTGAATGGAATTCCGACGGCAGCGCAAAGAAACTCAATGTTTCGCAGGGCGTGGGGGAAGAAACCGATTACAGCGTCAGCATTATGATAATCGGCCGCAAACTGCTCATAAAACTGATTGAAGAATCGGTTGCCGAGGGCGGTACCGACCTTGTCAGGGACATTCTTCAAAAGAAGGTCGGCACGCTCAAAATTATGGGCTTTGAAGTCACTTCTTATGCTGCAATTCTCGACAGCCCCGAAGCATATGTTAAAATCAACAACGACATAATAAATGACAAACGGATAAGAGACGACCTTTTCAACCCCGACCGTCCCGTGCTCACAAAAACAAGAGACGATATGCCGACAAGATACGGGCTCGATTCCGATGTGACCGAATCGCTCATAGCCGACGGCTGCCGCATTGAAGGCACGGTCAAAAACTCGGTTCTTTTCAGGGGCGTCACGGTCGAAAAAGGCGCGCGGGTCGAAAACTGCATTGTTATGCAGGACTCGGTCATCGGAAAAGACAGCATTCTTAAATATGTCACGGTGGATAAAGATGTAACAATAGGGGAAGAAAGCACCATAAACGGCTCTCCCAAATTTTATGTTTATGTCCCCAAGGGCAAGAGAATATAAATTAAAGATTCAAAACAGAAACGCCTGTTTCTCTGCTTTGTCGGCAAAAGTCAAACAGCTGCGTTTTGCATTTCGGAAAGATATGGTGATTAAATGAAAGTTCTTTTTGCTTCAAGCGAGGCGTATCCGTTTGCGATGTCGGGCGGACTTGCCGATGTTGCCGGCGCGCTCCCGAAAGCCCTCCGAGCGAGACTTATCGGCTGCCGCGTGGTTATGCCGCTTTATGAATGTGTGCCCGAAGAAATGCGCCGCGATATGAAGTTTTTGGGCAGCGTTTCGGTGCCCGTTTCATGGAGAAGACAGTATTGCGGGGTTTTTGAAGCCAAGGTCGGCAATGTGATTTATTATTTGCTTGACAATCAGTATTATTTCAAAAGGGGAGGGCTCTACGGTCATTATGACGACGCCGAGAGGTTTGCATTTTTCTCCCGCGCGGTGCTTGAA
>CAVDRT010000074.1:0-4625 GCA_963611445.1 bacterium | reverse complement strand
GCTGTCAACTCACTTCGCTATTTCGGTGTTGATACCTCGAAAATCGTTTTCGGCGGCGACAGAGTGGGAATATATTTCCTTGAAAAAGGTGCTTCCCAAAGAGGAAGCGTGTGCATATACGACCGCGCCCATTCTTCAATTCAGGAAGCCGATGTTTCGGATTTTGATTGGGACAGCATTTTTGAAGGTGCCGATTGGTTTCATTTCACCGGAATCACACCTGCGCTCGGACCTAATCTTGTTGAAATTTGCAAAGAGGCGTGCATTGCCGCGAAGAAACGCGGGGTTAAAATCAGCTGCGACCTTAACTATCGCGGAAAACTCTGGACAAGAGAAGAAGCAAGAAATGCCATGAGTGAACTTTGCAAATATGTTGATGTTTGCATTTCAAACGAAGAAGACGCAAAAGATGTTTTCGGAATTGAAGCCGAAAACACCGATATATACGGCGGAAAACTCGATAAAAACGGTTATAAGAGCGTTGCAAAACAGTTGGCCGACAAATTCGGATTTGAAGCGGTTGCAATCACCCTCCGCTCCTCGATTTCCGCAAGCGACAACGACTGGGCAGCTATGCTTTATGACGGAAACGATTATTTCTTCTCAAAAGAATATCATTTGCATATAGTTGACCGAGTCGGCGGCGGAGACAGTTTCGGCGGCGGACTTATATATGCGCTTTTGAACGGTTATTCGTCACAGGACGCAATCGAATTTGCGGTTGCGGCTTCTGCCCTTAAACATTCGGTCGAGGGCGACTTTAACCGCGTGACCGTAAGCGAGGTTGAGAAACTTGCCCGCGGCGACGGCTCAGGCAGAGTTCAGAGATAAAATCAACCGACTGACAGAATAAAGCACCCGGCAGAGTTGAATCTGTCGGGTGCCTTGTGTTATAATAATCAAATCAAATCTTTTGGGAGACCGAATATGAAACCTGTTGCATATATTCACACCGATTTTAAGGAAAAATTCGGCATACCGCGGCAGAGCGGTCTCGTGCCGGAAACGCTTGCGGAAATCGTTTTTTGTCCGAAATACAGAAACCCCGACGCTATCAGGGGGATTGAGGGGTTTTCACATCTTTGGCTGATTTTTGATTTTTCAAAAGCACACCGCGACCCGCCGCCGCTCACTGTCCGCCCTCCGCGTCTTGGAGGAAACCGTCGGGTTGGGGTTTTTGCGAGCCGCTCACCGTTCAGACCGAATTCTTTGGGGCTTTCATCGGTCAAACTGATTGAAGTCAAAAAAAGTGAAAACGACGGGCTCACACTCATTGTTTCGGGCGCGGACCTGCTTGACGGAACGCCGATTTTTGACATCAAGCCTTATCTCCCCTTTTCCGACTGCCACCCGGACGCTGTCGGCGGATATGCCGATGAGAAGTTTTCATATAAACTCGATGTTGTTCTCCCCGACGATTTAAAAAACATTCTGCCGCCCGAGAAACAGGCTTCTCTCATCGGCTGCCTTTCGGAAGACCCGCGGCCTTCATATCAAGACGACGAAAACAGAGTTTACAGTATGCGTTTTTCGGATTTTGATGTCCGTTTCACCGTGACGGATACAACCCTGACCGTGACGGAAATTGAACGGGTTGAATAAAATATAAATAATTTTAAAGTTAAAGCCGCACCGATAAACAGTGCGGCTTTTGGCTTTTTATTGTTCTTCCTGTTCCTCTTCATCATCTTCAAGCAAGGATTTTCCCGGTGACATAACCGCTGCCGCGCAATAAATATTTTCGGCACCTGCCAAAAGCAACTGTTTCGCGCACTGATTCAATGTTGCACCGGTTGTTTTTATGTCGTCGATAAGCAGTACCGTTTCGCCGTGAAGTTTGCATGAGGCGCGGTATGCGCCCTCGACATTTTCGAATCTTTGATAATAATCCAAGTCGTGCTGAGTTTTGTTTTCCGCCGTTTTCAAAAGAGTATTTCTATACGGCAATTCAAGAAACAGTGCTGTGCGGCGCGCAAGCAGACCTGCGTGGTCAAACCGATTTTTCGATTTATACCGTGACGGAGGGACCGCTGTGACAAAATCGAATTTTATGCTGCCGAAATTCTCACGAACACTTTCGGCGACCGCGCGCCCGAAAAACGGCGGCGTGTTATCCCACCGATGAAACTTAAATCCGTATATTCCGCGTTTCGCCGCATCGCAGTTATAAAACGGTGCAGTAAAACCTTTATAGAAAAAGCGGCGTTTGGTGCAGACGCAGTCTTTTTCCGGCTCGCCGCAAATTTTGCAAACATTTTGCGGAAGAAACAGTTCATTGAAACAATCTTCGCAAATATCAGTATCAAGCGCTATCGGTTTATGACAGCACGGGCAGTATTTGAGATAGATAATATCTCCGACAGATATAATAAATTCATACAGTAATCTTTTGAATTTTCTCAACTGTTTACAATCCCCTTAAAAATTCACAAAGCCCCGTGTAGCGCAAAGTTTTGCGTCCGTTTTCAACCATTTGGAGAACAATTTCCCGTTTGCCGACGATTATCAGTTGTTTTTTCGCCCTGGTGACCGCCGTATAAAGCAGGTTGCGATAACGCAATTTCGGCGGTGTGTCCAAAACCGGAAGAATAACGCAATCAAACTCACTGCCCTGGCTTTTGTGCACCGTGACGGCATATGCCAACTCGATTTGCTGCATATCGTCGGTTGAATATTCGGCAAGTCGGTTATCAAATCTTATGAAAACCGTGGCGGATGAAAAATCAATTTTCTCAATCAGACCTATATCGCCGTTATAAACGCCCATTCCCCCTTCGCCGCTGTCATCACGCCAGATAATATCGTAATTGTTTTTGTTTTGCATAACTTTATCACCCTCACGCAAAACAAAACTTCTGAAATTTATTTCTTTTTTATTATCAGCGGGCGGATTGACATATTTCTGAAGGCAATTGTTCACACTCAGCGTGCCGAGTTCCATCATTTTTGAAGGGCAAAGCACCTGAATGTCGGTCATCGGGTCATAGCCGTATGCGTTCGGCAGGCGTTCGGTGTAAAGTTCCCTGACCTTTTTAAGCGCCGAGGACGGTACGCGGCTGTCAATCATAAAGAAATCTCTGTCGCGGACGCTGAGTTCGGGCTCGTAGCCTGCGATAATTCTGTGAGCGTTGGAAATTATTAAACTGTCATTTGCTTGGCGGAACACTTTTTTAAGGCAGACGCATTTAATTCTTTCGGACGAAATTATATCGTGGAGCAAGTCCCCGGCACCTATGCTCGGCAATTGGTCGGGGTCGCCCACAAGAATAATGCGGCAACCGAGCCGCAAAGCGTCCAGCACCGATTCAAACAAAAGCGTGTCAACCATTGAAAATTCGTCAATTATAAGCAAGTCGCAGTCAAGCGGATTTTTCGGATTGCGTGCAAAAATGTGCTTTTCCTCACCCTCTTGCCACTCAACCTCAAGCAAACGGTGGATTGTTTTCGCTTCAATTCCCGTGAGTTCGCTCATTCGCTTTGCCGCGCGGCCTGTCGGGGCTGCAAGAGAAAGTTTTAAATCTCTCTTTTTCATAACCTCGATTATCGCTTTCAGCGTCGTTGTCTTGCCTGTTCCCGGTCCGCCTGTCAACACAAGCACACCCGATTCGACAGACATTGCAACCGCATCGCGCTGAAACTGTTCAAGATTTACGCCGACCTCTTTTTGTATTTCTTTTATTTCTTTTTCATTTGCGCTGTCAAGTTTCGCTGCAGCGGAATCTATAAGCATAAGTCTTCCGGCAATCCGACATTCGGCGTCGTAATATTCTCTTAAATAAACAAATTGTTGCCCTTCAACCGATTTTTCGGCAAGTGTGGAATTATACACAAATTCATCAAGCGCGTCGGTTATGTTGCTCAAATTCACATCAAGCATTTCTTTTGCGACCGACAACAATTTTTCCCTCGGCAGACAGGTGTGACCGTTGATAAGATTGTGTTTCAATATGTAAACAAGCCCCCAGCCCAATCTATCGGGAAATTCGGGCGGAATTTCAAGTTTTTCGGCAATTTCTTCAGCCTTTTGAAAGGTAAATCCGATTTTGTCGGAGCAAAGAATATATGGGTTTTCTTCGATTTTTTTAACACAATTAACGCCCAAAATGCGGACAATCTCAATTGCCTCGCTGTTTGAGATTCCGAATTGCAAAAGCGCCGTTGTGCACTCACGCAGTGAGCGGTGCTCGCGGAGTTCCTTTGCAGCGGTCTCTGCCTTTGAAAGTGTTATGCCTTTTATTTCAGCGATTTCTTCGGGAGAATTTTCCATCACTGTCAAAGAACGGTCGCCGAATTTTCGAACTATTTTTTTGGCGGTGGCGGGACCGATTCCGCTCACCGTCCCCGATGACAGATAGCGCAAAATTGCGGCGGCGGAAGACGGTATCAGTTTTTGATAAGAAACGACATTAAGCTGCTCGCCGTAATTTTTGTGAAATGTGAAATTTCCGCTGAACTCTGCCTCTTCACCGATCTCAAGGTCAAACAAATTCCCGACCGCTGTCAATTCACCCACACGGTCGCACAAAATCAGAGCAACCGTATAGCCGTTGCTCTGATTTCGGTATATTATTCTTTTGACTGTTCCGCGATATATTCCCGATTCGGGCTCTCCCATTTTTTTACTC
>CAVDRT010000073.1:0-3384 GCA_963611445.1 bacterium | reverse complement strand
AAAAATTCACAATTTCTTCTTGAAAAAAGCAGCTTGCGGCATTATAACAGATATTGGTCGAATTTTGTTGCCGCCCTAAATATCTTATCACCGTTTTTCCTTATTTACAAGATGTTATTTGCATGGAGATTAAATAAAATTATTTTACACTGGCTCAAAAGTCAACAAAGACGAGATGATATACAAAATGTCCAAAAAAAACAAACAAAAAACAACTTGATATGCTCAACGGCTCAATTTGGAACAAAATTCCGCAGTTTGCTCTTCCTGTTGCGGCAACCGCTGTTTTGGAACAACTTTTCAATGCGTCCGATGTCGCCGTTGTCGGCAATTTCACAGGTGACGCAAAAACCGTTTCCGTCGCCGCTGTCGGTGCAAACAGCCCTATAATCGGTCTTGTGGTGAATTTGTTCATCGGAATTGCCCTCGGCACAAATGTTGTTATTGCTCACGCAATCGGCAGCGGAAAAAGGGAGGAAGTGCAAAAAACAGTTCACATATCTGTGCTTGTCGCACTTCTCGGCGGTGTGCTTGTGGCACTCATAGGAGAACTGGCGGCAGCGCCGCTTTTGGGACTTTTAAATGTGCCGAGTGAGGTTTTTGCTCCGGCGCTTATGTATTTGCGGATATATCTGCTCGGAATGCCTGTTATTTTGCTTTATAATTTCGAAGCCGCCATATTCCGAAGTGTGGGTGAAACCAAAACTCCGCTCATTGCACTTGCGTCCTCAGGCGTTTTGAATGTTTTTCTCAATCTGTTTTTGTTGCCGTGCTTCATATGACGGTTGACGGCGTTGCGATTGCCACGGTTATAAAACGCCACCGTTCCGCGAATGTCCGGGTGTTTTTCTCCGCCTTTTATATGCGCCGCAGCCTCGGCGCGTCCTCTGAAAAGATTACATAAAATATTCATAAAGCACCTCTTATACTAATGTATTCAGAGGCGCTTTTTTTGTTGCCTTTTGCATTTTATAATGAGGTTGTCCTATTCGCCCTAAGACAAAATTTATTGAAAAAAGAGCCCTGTATTTTGCAAGGCTCTTTTTTGGCGGAGAAGGAGGGATTCGAACCCTCGAACCGCGATTAACGGTTACACGATTTCCAATCGTGCGCCCTCGGCCGGACTAGGCGACTTCTCCGTAAAAAGTATTAAATTAAGCGTGAACTTACAGCCACAAAAGATATTATAACGGTTTTGTCACTAAAAATCAAGAAAAATTTTCTGTTTTCTTGGATAATGATGTGTGATAGACAAATTATCTGTATTCACCGCTTTTGTTCGTCAAGTATTTGTATAAGTTTTTAAATAAGCCGGTTTGGGGAAAGATTACAAAGTTGACAGAAATTCCAACAAACTCTTTTGCTGCTCATAGGTCAATTTGTTGAAGCAGCATACTATTTTCGATTGTTGTTCCGTCAATTCCTTAAATTGATTATTGTAATTAAAAAATTGGGAAAGTGTTATGTGATAGGCATCGCATATTTTTTCAAGTGATGAAACTGTCGGACAAATGTTTTTTCTGTACCATGATGAAATAGTGGTTTGAGATATTCCTGATTCTTCCGAAAGACGATATTCACTCCAATTGCGTTCTAAGCGTAATTCCAAAATTCTATCTAACACATTCATAATTTCAATTCTCCGATAACTTCATAGTATACTTTCGCAAATTATATACGAAAAAGTGTTGACAGTTAATGATTATTATAGTATAATTATTACTACAATAATTACTCATTGTTCCAATTAACAGAAGCGAGGATGAATTTGGGGACCTAATAAAAAATCGGTATACCGAATAAAACTTATGTCTGTTGTCCGTTTTACGGTGCAAAAGTTGAGGTGAATTCTAATTTTTGCACCGACTGCGGTCATCAAATTTATTAATATTTTATGGGAGGAAAAAAGATGTATTGTCAAAAATGTGGATTTAAAAATGAAGAAGGGGAAAAGTTTTGCAAGCAGTGCGGTGAACCGACAGGAAAAGGTACAACGACAGTCGGCGCTTCAACCACAACAGCAGAAACCTCTAAACTTTACAAAACAAGAGACGGTAAAGTGTTAACCGGCGTATGCGCGGGGCTGGGAAAAAAGTGGGGTGTTAATCCGTGGGTCATAAGAGGTGCATTGATCATTTCAAACTTTATTTTTATAGGTTGGATACTTGACATCGTTTATTGTCAAAGATTTTTCGCGTTGGGGAAGAGACTATATCGCGGTCAGCGATTATCTCGAACAGATATTTCCGTTTTTGCAGATACGCTTTATTTCCGTCAATGACGATTATGACAGCGAGACTTTGCAGTATGGCTCGGCCGGAATGGTGGATGTCGGTTTCAAAAACATAATGCATGATTTGTACTGCAAAGAGCTTTCTCAAAAAATGAGGCTTACTAAGCAACAGCTTTTTGCGGCCGGCAAATATCATAGCAGTTTTGCTTTTTACGGATATAGAAAATCTCCGACGGAAAAGTATAAGCTGATTGTTGATAAAGACACGGCGGCAATCGTCAGAAAGGTTTTCTTGTGGGCTGATTCAGGAAAGACAACGATTGAAATAGCCAAGATGCTGAACGATAAAAAAGTGCCTCCTCCGATGGAGGCACTTGCTAAGCAGAAAGGCTTTAAGCAGTATCTGAAAGATGATAATTACGGCAAGATCTGGACATCCGCTTCCGTTCGCAGGATACTGAAGGATGAACGTTATACAGGAAAGAGCATATACGGTCGTACCAAGGTGAAAAGTATAGGCTCAAAGCGAAGTGTTCAACAGCCAGAGGATCAGTGGGTAGTTGTTCCGGATATGCTGCCGGTTATTATCTCACAAAGTGTATATGACAGCGTTCAACCGAAATTAAAAAGGCATGTTAAAGCTAAAAACGACAAAACCGACAGACTTTTTAGTGGAAATATTCGGTGCGGCCATTGCGGTTATGCACTTGCGTATCATCCAGCAAAATATCCGTATTACCAATGTCATACTCACACTGTTACGGATGTGGACTGTTGCGGAAACAGAATTCTTGAAGAAGAGTTAGGACAAGCGGTGCTGACTATGGCAAAGAAATATGCAGCGACGATTGTTGATGCAGATACCGAGATAGACACTCACAGGAATGACAACGGAAAACTGACACACGATTTCCGACTGAAATTAGCTCGATTGCAGCGTAAGAAATCAAATCTCCTTGCAAAGAACAACGAACTGTTTGAGGCACTGATCGACGGAAAAATCAGCGACACGGACTATAGAGAAAAGACGGCGTCCAACACAGAACAAGTTGGGTCATTGCAAACGGAAATTGATAGGATAGCCACAGAAATCGAAAAGCTGACTCCGACGCAAAAGGATAATACGGAACATAAGATTCTTGCGAGCCTTC
>CAVDRT010000072.1:0-5115 GCA_963611445.1 bacterium | reverse complement strand
TTTGCAACACTCTTATTTCAAAGGGTGAAACAATTGCAAAAGCCGCTCACACACCTGAAATCAGAAATGCAAAACCCGCAACCACTACCGAAGAAGGTTACACGGGCGATACCTATTGCTCGGTCTGCAATACTCTTATTTCCGAGGGTAAAAAGATTGACAAACTTGCTTCTTCCAGGGTGAAACTCACTGTCAAAGTCGGAAGCGGCTCTGTCAACGCGAAGTTCGGGAACACTTCAAAAGTATGGAATGTTTCTCAGACTGTTTATGTTAACGCAAGCGAGCGCTTTGAATTGACAGCCGTGCCGCATGACGGTTTTGAGTTCCTTTGGTGGACTGACCAAAACGGAGTGATACTCACAACCGACAAAACTTACAGTTTCATTCCCGGCAATGATTGTACTGTCATCGCTTGCTATAAAGAAACAGAGCCCGAAGACGCGTTTGTAATCGTGAGAGACCCCATCGGCAAAAAGATTCTGGCTTCGGGAAATGTTTGTGACGGCAATCTGTTTGCTGTTCCGAAATACACCGTATACGGAGCTTATAACTTCGTGGGCTGGTTTGACGCAAATGGAAATGAATATGTTCCGAATCCCGATAATAACTTTGTGGTTAAAGGCTCGGTGGTGATTTATGCAAGATATAATTTAAGGGTAAAAGAATCTTATACTATCACTGCTATCGGAGGAACACCCGGAATACAGAAGGCACAGTACAACTCAACAGTTACCGTGACTGCCGAGAAGATGAAAGACGGAAAACATTTCTCGGGTTGGTACGATGAGAACGGACATTTGATGAGCACACGCCTTAGTTATTCATTCCCTGTGTTCAAGGATATGACCTTGGAAGCCAAATATGAGAGAGACAGCGAACTTTCCGTCGCTCCTAATGTCTATATCACTATAAGTGAAAGACAGGTAAGGGAAGAAGGACAGACACTGGTCATTGATGTAGTTTGGGATGTTCCGGAAGGCTGCACTATGATTAAAAGCGGTCTTGTGCGTACATACAATGAGAATAAAGCCGACAATCTTGTAATCGGGACTTCCGACAGTGACATAAAGAGTAAGGAAAATGAAACAAACAAGTCAAGTGGTATATATGAATACACGCTGACAATGGGAGCAGATTCATCACAGAGAGATCTGTATGTTCGCGGTTACATCATTTACAAAGACGCGGACGGTAATGTCAAAACACTTTATACCGATTATTATCTCGTGTCTTATGCAAAAAGTGAAACTTCTCCCATATCCGACGGTGGTATCGACCACGGCGGAAGTTCAGAGAATTGATTTCTTCAATCACTGATTATTATTAAAAACTTGAAACCCACCCATGAATTGTTTCACGGGTGGGTTGACTTTTGTGCGGAGATTTTCTTTCCTCTTTAATTGACTTTTGCGCTTTAATGTGTTAATATTTCACTGTAATATTATCTTGATTTGGAGAGATTCGATGAACAAGGAAATTGAACAGAGAAATAAAGAACTTCTCTATAAAGCAGTTCTTCAACTCAAAACCGAAGAGGAATGCGAAGGCTTTTTCGGCGATATATGCACTTTCAAAGAGATTGAATCAATATCCCAAAGGCTTATGGTTGCAAAACTTTTAAAAGAGAAAAAGATGTATTCCGAAATTGTTGAGCAAACGGGTGCCAGCACCGCCACAATAAGCCGCGTCAGCCGTTCTCTTTTGTATGGCAACGGCATTTATGATGTTCTTCTTGACAGATTGGAAGAAGGCTCCGAAGACTGATATGGATTATGATGTTTTTTCGGAATTTTATGATAAATTAACCGATAATGTTGATTATGAAAACAGAGCGCAGTATATTCTCCGTCTTTTCAAAAAATACGGCAGTGCGCCGTCCCTTCTTTTAGACCTCGCTTGCGGCACAGGCAGTTTCTCGCTGAGTTTTGCAAAAAAGGGGATTGAGGTTATAGGGGTCGACCCATCACCCGAAATGTTGTCGATAGCGCAAAATAAGTCGATGTCAGAGGGACTAGATGTCTTTTTTCTTTGCCAAAAAGCAGAGGAACTCAACTTAATGGGCACGGTTGACGGAATAATTTGCTGTCTCGACAGCCTTAATCATATAACCGATTATAAAAATCTTTGCAAGGCGTTTGAAAAAGCCGCCCTCTATTTAGAAAGCGGCGGGCTTTTTGTGTTTGATGTTAACACCGTTTATAAACATCAAAAAGTTCTTTCGGGCGAAATTTTTGTTTTTGATGAAGATGATGTCTACTGTGTTTGGCAAAATTCGGAATGTGACAGCGAAAATCGTGTGGATATAAAACTTGACTTTTTCACCCAAAATGAAAACGGAACTTTCAACCGTGTGAGCGAAGAATTTTCCGAAAGGGCTTATGACAACGCTGAAATTCAAAAAGCGCTGCAAAACTCCGGTTTTGAGACGCTTGCAGTCCTCGGAGATATGAGCGAAAATCAGCCGACAGAAACAGAAGAACGAATCTATTATGTTGCGAAAAGGAAATAAATATGGGAAAACTTATAAGATGTATAACAAATGACGGCGCCGTTATGGCAACCGCGGTCGACTCGACCGATATTGTCGCCCGTGCCGAGCAAATTCACAAAACTTCCGCCGTTGTTACTGCCGCGCTCGGCAGACTTTTGACCGCGTCGTCTATGATGGGGAATATGCTTAAATCAAAGGATAACAGCATAACGCTTAAAATTTCGGGCGACGGACCTATCGGCAGCATTATAACCGCATCCGATTTTGAGGGCAATGTCAGGGGATATGTTCAAAATCCGATTGTCGAAATACCGCTTAATTCCGCAGGCAAACTTGATGTCGGCTCGGCTGTCGGCAGAAACGGAACACTTTATGTCTCCAAAGATTTGGGACTTGAAATGCCGTATAACGGTCAGGTTCCGATTGTTTCGGGCGAAATTGCCGAAGATATAACGGCATATTACGCGATGAGCGAGCAAGTCCCGACCGTTTGCGCTTTGGGCGTGCTCGTGAATCCCGATCTCACCGTCAAAACCGCCGGCGGATATATAATTCAACTTTTGCCGGGTGCCGACGATAACACAATAACCCAAATTGAAAATAATATTAAAAATATCGACTCCGTAACCCAAATGCTTGAAAACGGAAAAACACCCGAGGAAATTTTGAAAGTTGCCCTGCAAGGGTTTGAACTCGAAGTGCTTTATGAGCAGAATGTTGCCTACAAATGCGATTGCAGCCGCGAAAGGGTAGAGAGGGCACTGATAAGCCTCGGCCGCACAGAACTCCTCAAATTGGCTGAAAACGAAGAAAAAACAGAGGTTAAATGCCATTTCTGCGATAAAGTGTATAATTTCACAAGTGACGAATTAAAAGAACTTGCAAAGTGATATATTAAAACAACCCCCGAATGAGATATCATTCGGGGATTCAACATTTTTACAACACAAAACAAAAAACAGGGCCTAAACCCAATACAGGGTTCAGGCTCTGTTTTTAGTGTGGATATTTACAACTAATTATTGCGTAATTAAAACGGAAGCCAATCACGCAGTTCTCTTAACCCTTTATATGTTTTCATTACAGTTGAATGGTTGTGTAAATACTCCAATCCTTTAACAGTTAGTTTTGTTTTATCAAGAAATAATATAGAATCAGCGTGCGTCGCACCTTTGATCAGTCTCTCGTCTTGACACGCTTCAACTATATCCCACAATTCTTCATTGCTGATACCATAATCTGCTGGTTTGGGAATGTTACCGTCGTTGACCTCTCTCATAAAACTTAGCATTATTTTAAGTTTGTCAATTGCCATCGGTATTTTCTCCTTTAATGTTTTTGAACTTCCTTATTTACCAATTTTTATCTTCATAAGGCGTAGCCTCGACGCCGTTAGCTTGCAATTTAGCAATCATATGGTCGAGTTTGCTTTGCCACATTTTTTTAAACCATTTGGTATGGCCGAACCACTTTACAAGCGTAGGGCTGATTGCATAGTATGTTTTGATAAATGCTCTGCCGTACCAAGTTTCAGCAAGAGTGTAATCACGATAGCGACGAAGTGTCCAAACCTGAGGACAATCATATGAGCCGTAAACAGCGGTAGCTATGTAACACCCATTGTTTGCTGTTTGCGCGTCATTAAGAGGAGCTAAGCGGTAAGGTGGGTGCTCATAGTCCTTTATATATTTCCGCAGCTGGTCTTGATATTCAGTTATTTTGCGGCTCTTTTCATTTCTTTGGTCTATTGTTTGGTTTATTGACAACCGTTTGCCGTTCAGCAACACAATACAATTTAATTCGTCACAATAGACGGCTATCAAAAGTTTTAAACTTTTCGCTTTTAATTCATCTTCTGCTTTGTCAATTATGTTTTCAAGAAAAAACTCTGCTGTAAAATACATATCAATTATTTGATTTGTATATGACTTTTCCGGACAATTCAAATATGGGAAATCGGGAATTCGGCTATAAATTTCGCGGACGATTGCTGTTGCCTTCTCATATTGTTTTTGACATAGAATTTGAATTGTGCGGTGCTCTATATCATTGATTTTACTATCAGTCTCTTCTTCGATTTTTTTTACCGAAATATCAAAGTCTTTGAATTTTTCTGCTCCGATCATAAAGAAAAGCAGTTGCTTACTGCGAAAGACATCGTGTGCAATGGCAAAGAGATGAAACAGAGATGCATCTTGGAATGTGGTGATATTTGCAAGTGCCTCGTCTAACATTGAAATAAATCGGCTTGTCAGAATATCGTAATATTTAACATACATTTCGCCTATTCTTGGTTGTTTGTTGTTTGAACAAATAAGAACATACAAATCCCCAATAACTTCGGCAACCTTCTCGGAAATATTATCCAAGTATTCAGTCTGTTCGTTTGATGTGGTTGATGCAAAAAAAACTCTTGCGGCAGCTATGCTCCAACATTCGATTTTAAGCCAAATAACCTTTTCAAGTTCATCATAATCACAATTGTCATAATCATTAGCATTTAAAATGTCAAGTGCATCTGACCATTCATTGATATTGATCTTATCTTCAGCGTTTTTAAATACTACAGATATATTATCAGACATATAGTTCACCTCTCGACTGTATATCCGCACTTACTGCTT
>CAVDRT010000071.1:0-5527 GCA_963611445.1 bacterium | reverse complement strand
GAGCCGACGGACGGGAACAACCTCATAAGAATAAACCAGCGAAGAATAAGAAAAGAACGCAAGCGCTATCATCGCCGCCGCGGCAAAAATGCGAAAATGCCGTTTAAAAACGGCAAGAATCAGTAAAGTCAAGATGATTAAGGGCGAAATCACAAGGGCGGAAAATGAAGTTCCGACAAAAAATCCGAGAGCAGAAAAAACAGCGGAGGCGACAGCTGTGATGAATAAAAATCTTCTCACAACTTGTCACCCCACATCAAAACAAAATAAAATTCTGATTTCCGAATCCTATTTTATCACTGCCAATGCGCTTTACAAGAGCATTTTTCGAATTTTGTTGCCGCAAATAAAACAACAAAACCTTAGTCGAGATTTTTTGTTGAAAACACCAACATTTTTCCACATCTTTTGTGCTCCGGCACAGGACAAATAACATATTTTGGTAAAAACAAATCCAAGTTGGTGCAAAATTTTTGCGCATTAACTTATTGTTTAACCGATGAAACCAAAAAACAATTTGTCCACGGGAAAGCGTGGGCTTTGCCATTTCTTCTTTGATAATCTGAACGGAGAGTTCGCTTTTTTGCTTTTCAAGGCTTTCGAGTCGTTGGTTAAAATACCTTGCTGAATAGCGTCAAGCATATTATCAATAGATTTTTGCGTATCGGCAAAACGCTTTTTGAGCAGCGGCAGTGCGGTGTTTCCCTTACCTTACAATTTCATTATCGTATCGACAAGCTTCTCAATCAGTTCATCGTCAAAATTCAACCTCTTGACCTGTTTAATCACAAGATTTTCAATCCATTGCTTTTTTAACTGTTTTCTTGTCGCAGCCCTTGTGATTTTCAAAATTCCGTTGATTGTTTCAAACTTAAGTTGATTTTTATCCAAAAGCATTCTATAATAAAAAAATAATTGTATTGGAGGCGCAATATGACTCGCTCTTATAATCGTCTGCTAAAATTGATGATTGATAAAAAGATAAACAAAACTCAACTAAGAAGACAAGCAGGAATAACATCAAACGCTATGACAAAAATCTCAAAGGATGAGCCGGTTTCGATTGAGATTCTTGAGAAGATATGCGGAGGGCTTGAATGCAATATTGAAGATATTGTTGAAGTATTGCCTAATAACGGGGGCTCCAATGAAAAATTTTAAATTTATAGACTTGTTTTCCGGTATAGGTGGGTTTCATCAAGCAATGTCCAATCTTGGCGGAAAATGTGTCTTGGCATCGGAAATTGATGAATATGCAATTTCATCGTACTATGAAAACTATAAAATTGATTCGGCACATGATATTACAAAAATCGATGATAAGGACATCCCGCAATACGATGTATTATGTGGTGGTTTTCCTTGTCAGACTTTTTCAAAAGCGGGAAAACAATTGGGCTTTTCCGACGAAACCAAAGGAACGCTCTTTTTCCAAATCGTAAGAATAATTAAGTCATCAAAACCTAAATATATAATTCTCGAAAATGTTAGAAATCTTGCTTCGCACGATCACGGAAATACCATGAAAGTAATTACGGGTGCACTCAATGAACTTGGTTACAATTTTAAAGTTGTTATAATGAGCCCTCACCAACTTGGTGTGCCCCAATTAAGGGAAAGAGTTTACATATTAGGTGTTAGAAAAGACATATTTTCCGGCGAATTGGAGTTCAATATCCCAAATAAAAAAAAGAGTGATATAGATATCTATACTGCAAATATTATTGAGGAAAATGCATCCAATAAATACAAAATAAATGAACACGAGATTCAAGTATTAACCTGCTGGGACGAATTTCACAGAGGCATAAAAGAAAAAACTCTCGGGTTTCCAATATGGATGAGCGAATTTGGGTCAAATGAAGATATTTCCGAATTACCAAAATGGAAAGCGGATTTTTGCCGTAAAAATAGGCAACTGTATTTAAACAATAAAAGTTTTGTAGACAGTTGGTTGAAAAAATGGAATTACTTAAAAGCATTCACCCCTACCGAAAGAAAGTTTGAATGGCAAGCCGGTGAATCCATTGATACAATATGGGATGCGTTTATACAGTTTAGGCCATCGGGCATTCGTGTTAAACGCCCCGATGCGTTTCCTGCACTTGTAGCAATGGTTCAAATACCGATAATCGGAAAATACAAGCGCCGACTCACTCCGAGAGAAGCAGCAAGATTACAAAGTTTCCCGGATTCGTTCATTCCAAATGCAAATGACCATCAAGCATATAAGCAATTTGGAAATGCGGTGAATGTTAATTGTGTAGAATATTTAGCAAAGCAATTATTTGCATACGGAGAAAAGGAGAACAAATAATAATGAAGCAAGTATTAAAAAGTGAACAAATTGTGCCAAACACTTCGCTGATTATAGATTATGATCAACCCCTTAGATCATCAAAGGATATTTGTAACGCTTTTGCACAAGCATTGGGTGGATCATGCTCAATCCAAAAATATCACGAAACGAAGACTGTATATAAATATAATCACAATGGTATTACACACTTTTTTCTTGCCGGTGCTATCACATGTTTGAGCAAACCTCACCCCATCTTCAAAAAAAGATGTCAATTAAAACTTTGGTTTAAAGATTTTTATAAAGATTATCGTGATGCACCTAACACAATGATTCATTTAATTGGTTTATACCATTATGAGGGTTTGATTGTCTTTGTGGAATTTGAATTAAAAGACTATATAGAAAGAAAATTAAACTCAAGCGCTGCGCATGTATATTCAAACGACATATTTCAAGCAGTAACAAATGGTTGCTTTAGTAAAGTTGATAGAAACGGCAATCATATTACATCTATTTCGAGCAGATACTTCAAACAATACTTAGATGGTAAAGTCAAAGAAAACCCGTTATTTGAACTGTTCAAGACATTTAACGCATCATTTTGTTTTGATAAGTGGATCAGTGCAAAACAAGCAATTACTCAAATGAAACAAGGCAATTGGTATCAATGGAAAGGTGCCGAGTGGCCGGGTTGGTTCCTTGAATTTGAGGTTGCTGGATTTGTTTCTCGAGAGCACTGTGAAGCACAAATGCTCTATATCGGCAATCTTAAGGACGACTCTATGCTTGACTTTGATCTGCTTTTTCCAAAAGATCATTATTACGGCGATTTAAAGGCAAGTGATATTAATCATTCAGAAGCACCGGGAAATGATCAAGAGGCAGTGCTAAACGCCATAAATCAATGTGGTAGATTATGGTACATTATTTATGAACATGATACAATAAAAGACACCGATAGACAGAACGAGATGGCAATAGAACGGATGAATTTAATTGGAAATTCGTATAGAGTTGGCGATAAGATTTCTTATGCGAGCAGAATGAAACACTCTGTTAATTTTAGGAGAATGCGAATCTACGAACTAAACAGAGTTAACATGAATGAGGCTCTGACTGTTTTCAATCAAGGACATCAGCCTGATGGCTCAGCAAGACGTCCCAAGTTTTTAATTAATAAACAAAACATTGATAACTGTATTGTGTTTTCATACGATGTATAAGCACTGAATTTGGCTATCCAAATTCGGGCACCGCTGCAGCATTACCTTATGATGGTGCTGATTGGATGTTTGAACGCTTTGTCAGAGAGCATATTGATTATTAAATGAGCAAGGCGAGGGTTAAAAAGCCCTCGCCTTGCTGCAATTACTTATAAATAAGTTCATTCAAGATTTCGTTCCGAACAAAATTCGCATAAAATCACGCCTACCGTAAAGTATACGAACAATATACACAGTTTCATTCTCCACGCGGTAAAATGCGGTATAATTGCCGCACACAAGATAGCGGTAATCCGTTTCTATTCCCACCGCTCTCGAAAGCGGAGCGCCGGAATTCGGAAATTTCGCCAGCACACGAATGTTTTTAAGGATTTTGCTTACCGTGTTGTTTGCAGCCTGCTCGCTTAAAAGTTCATCCGTAATGTAGGCTTTGGTCTCTTGTAAATCCTTTACGGCTTCGGGTGAAAATTTTATTTCAGCCATTAGATGCACCTAAAAGACTTTCAACCTCTGCAATATCTGCCCAGCCCTTATTTTTTCCTGATTGTTCGCCGCGAGCCAATTCGCCCATAAGTTTTAATACGGCCTGTGTTTTTTCGTATTCTTCCATATCTACAATGGCGTATTTCCCTCTGCCGTTTTTGGTGAGAAATACGGGCTCGCCGACGGCGATATCACGCAAGACCTCATTATAATTTCTTAAATCCGACACAGGTTTAATATTCGGCATAAAAGCCACCGCCCTTTCTGCTGTAAATATTATACCCTAATTCTTCGTAAAATACAACAGCATATTACTTTTTAAAGCATAAAAACCGAAAATTTCTGTTTAACACTCACTTTGGTATACTAAACGATTATAATATACGTCATATATAATGTATTGGTGTTGCACTATATATTGCGTAATATTTATTTTAAAACATCACTTTGCATAAATAGCACCGACTATGCGGTTGACAAGCCGCAGCGGCAAAATTTTCTTTAAAAGGCCCGCGGCCTTATACTGTGTGCCTATAATTAAAACCGGTTTTCCCGATTGCTTTGAAGCGACTTTAGCAATGTATTTTCCGGCAGTTTCGGGCGGCATACCGGTTTGTTCGTCCTTTTCCATTTTTTCTACCGAGCGCGAAATTCTTCCATTATAAACATCGTCACCTTGAGTGTTTTTGCGCCTTGCCGCAGTAAAACCGGTGTGAATATCGCCGGGCTCAATGCAAACAGCGGTTATATTGAATTCGCGCACTTCATTGATAAGCGCCAGCGTGTATGAGCACAGCGCCGCTTTGGCTGCGGAATAAAAACTTTGAAAAGGAATAGCAATATCGCCGGCAACCGAGCCGATGTTTACAATGCGCCCGAAGCCCTGTTTTCTCATAATCGGCAGCACAGCCCTGCACATTCTGACCGCGCCGAAAAAATTGACATCAAACTGGCGTTCGGCGTCTTCGGTCCTTGTAAATTCAACAGCGCCCGAGATACCGAAGCCCGCGTTGTTAATTAACACATCAATGCGTCCGCTTTCCGTCATAACTCTATCAACGGCTTTGAGAATTTCCTGTTCGTCGGTCACATCGGCACACAGACTCACCACATTATCAATGTCGCAGCCGCGGCGGGAAATACCGTATACTTTGTATCCGCGTTTTAACATATTTTCGGCTGTGGCCTTGCCTATTCCGGAACTCGCACCGGTTATTATACATACCTTTGTCATTTAAAATCACCATTCTGTATGATAGCATAACTTTTTTGAAAAAGCAATGTCACCAAGATGTATGCAAAAACAACGAATCCGAACCCTTCACCGATTGGTGTTGGATTCGGATTCGTACTGTTTGTGGGAGGACTACAAAAAATTTTGTCTGCCCTCTATTATTCAACTGCTTTCAATTCCTTTTCTAACACATCTGCAAAACGCTGAACAGTCTCTCCGAGCATTTCAGCATACACTATAAGTTTGTAGGGTATCTGGAACTGCCGAGCCTTGGGAGGAGGCGCA
>CAVDRT010000070.1:0-3814 GCA_963611445.1 bacterium | reverse complement strand
CATCACCTGCAACGCGCGCCTCACCCCGGCGCTCGTGAAGAAATATTGCGTTCTCACACCGCGTGCCGAACAGGTTTTGCACGCCGCTTTTGACAATCTCGGTCTTTCCGCCAGAAGTTATGACCGTATTTTGAGAGTTGCAAGGACGATTGCCGACCTTGACGGGAGCGAAAACATTGACTTAAAGCACATCACGGGCGCGATACAATACCGCAGCCTTTCGAAGAAATATCAAAATAATTAAGCAAAAGGAAGAAAAATTATGCCGACATCATCTGTTTTCAAAAAAAGAGCAATGGCAAGGCTTTCGGGCAACTGGGTCAGCGCGATAATCGTCGCCGTTCTCTCAACCGCGCTCGGCGGCTCCGTCACGGGGTTTATGGTGCTTTTGCGCCCGGACCTCACGCAATATAAAGATTCATTCACAGAATTTTTGAGCAATTATTTCTTCACATTTCTGTCCGCCGGCACTCTGATTTGGGGGTGGATACTCTTCATTTTGGGCAGCGTTATCTCCCTCGGCGTCACACGATTTTATCTTGATTTGACAAGCGGAAGGGAGCCGCAAATATCGGTGATTTTTTCATATTTCAAAAACTTTTTAAGGGCGCTCACCCTGCGCGTTTTCAGGCTTGTTTTTGTGGGGCTCGCTTCACTTCTTTTGGTTGTTCCCGGTGTAATTTTGGGGTATTCATACGCCCTCGCGCCGTATTTGCTTGCCGAAAAGCCTTATAACAGCGTGTTGACCGTGCTCGGTCAGTCAAAAAGAATGATGAAAGGGAAACGCGCGGCAATGTTCAAAATGCATATGTCCTTTTTGGGTTGGATTTTGCTCGGCATCTTGACGCTCGGCGTGGGGTTTGTGTTCGTTATGCCGTATATCAGCGCCGCAAATGCCGAATTTTACAGAGAGGTCAGAAGAACTACACCGTTGATTTGAATATAAAAAAATGATTTTAAAATAACGGAACGGTCAATCAGGGAACGGTCTTTGAAATAAAGTCCGTTCCCTTTTTAGATGTTAGATATTAGATACTAGACGCTAGATGCTAGATGCTAGACACGGCAGCCATTGGTTTGTGTTTTCCGCCGTCGGGGAAGTGACCATACTCGGTTCAAGTCACGACTGAGGGGTAGTATCTAACATCTAAAATCTAATATCTAATGTCTAGTTTGTGGGGTAGTATCCAACATCTAACATCTAAAACCCAACTTGTCTGCGAAGTGTCCAAATTTAAAACTCCGTTCACAAAAAGTGTTTCCAAAAGGGTATAATATTGGTTGAACTTTTTCCAAAAAACAGCATTTTGAAAATTGATTTCAAAGGGGGACGCTATGCTTTCTTTAAAAAACATAACAAAAGACTACGGCGCAAAGGACACGGCGGTTAGGGCGCTTGATTCCGTCAGCATTGATTTCAGGGACCGCGAATTTGTTTCAATTCTCGGTGCTTCGGGCTGTGGTAAAACCACCCTACTCAATATAATCGGGGGACTTGACCGCTACACAAGCGGTGACCTTTCAATAGACGGAATTTCCACAAAAGAATACCGCGACCGCGACTGGGACACCTACCGCAACCATAAAATCGGATTTGTTTTTCAGAGTTATAATCTCATTCCGCACCAGACCGTGCTTGCAAATGTCGAACTGGCGCTCACCCTTTCGGGCATTTCGGGAGCCGAACGGAAAACCCGCGCGACGGAAGCGCTCGAAAAAGTCGGTCTCGGCGACCAACTTCACAAAAAACCCAATCAGATGTCGGGCGGGCAAATGCAGCGCGTCGCCATTGCAAGGGCGCTTGTGAACGACCCCGAAATTCTGCTTGCCGACGAGCCGACGGGTGCGCTTGATTCGGAAACGGGCGTCCAGATTATGGAACTTTTGCGCTCGGTTTCCAAGGATAAACTTATCATAATGGTCACGCACAACCCCTCTCTTGCCGAAGAGTATTCATCAAGAATTATCCGTCTTGCGGACGGCAAAGTGATTGACGACTCGGACCCGTTTGACGGCAGCGTGCCCGAAGACGACAAACCGCAAGCCGACGGTGCCCCTAAAGCCCGCACCGCACCCGAAGAAGACAGCGCGGAAAGCAGGGGAAATCATAAAGAAAATCATGCACAAACCGCTGAAAACGCGGAAACACGGACGGCGAAAAGCAAAAAGGGCAAAAGAGGCAAAACTTCAATGTCGGTGTTCACGGCACTTTCTTTGAGCCTTAACAACTTGATGACCAAAAAGGCACGGACTTTTCTCACCTCTTTCGCCGGGAGCATAGGTATTATCGGCATAGCGCTCATTTTGGCGCTGTCAAACGGGATTCAACTTTACATCAACAAAACCGAAGAAGATGTGCTGTCAAGTTATCCCGTTTCAATTGAAAAAAGCACAATGAACATCGGGAATTTGATTTCCTCGCTTTCCAAAAGCGCCGACGCAGGCGAAAACCGCGAAAGCGGAAGAATTTATTCCAAAGATATAATCGGGAATATGATTGAAGCCGCAACCGACGGACTTTCGACAAATAATCTCAAAGATTTTAAATCATACATCGAAAAGCACAAAAGCGAACTCGACGGCTCGGTCAATGCGATAAACTACGGCTATTCAACCACGATGAATGTTTATAAAGCCGACACGGCGAACGGGGTTTATAAGGTCAATCCTAGCGGCATTATGGCGGCGCTCGGCGCTCCTGCCGACACAGGATCCGACTCGAACACCGGAAATATGATGACAATGTCAAGTATGTCAAGTTCCGATGTGTGGACGCCGCTTATGAACAACGACCGCGTTCTTCAAAAACAGTATGATGTTGTGACGGGCCGTCTGCCGAAAAGCAGCAACGAAATCGTGCTTATCGTTGACGAAAACGAATGTGTGAGCGATTACACGCTCTATTCATTGGGGCTTAAAGATTCGGCGGAACTCAGCGAGATGATGAAAGATTACGCCGCAGGCAAAAAAACACCCGAAACAAAACAAACAAGTTACAGTTACAGCGAACTGCTCTCGCTTAAATACAAATTGCTCGTAAATTCCGACCTTTTCGAGAAGAATGCGGACGGCACCTGGAGCGACCGCTCGGAAGATGATATTTTTGTTTCAAAACAGTTGAACAGCGAAAATGCAATTGAGTTGAGCATTGTCGGCATAATCAAACCCACAAAGAACGGCTCAGCCGCCGAATCGTACGGGCTTATCGGCTACCGCGAAGAACTTATGACCGAACTTATCGACCGTGTGAATGACAGCGAGATTGTGAAATATCAAAAAGAAAACGATGGGACCGATATTTTCACGGGTCTTCCGTTTAAAACCGGGAACGAGACCGTAAGCCTTGAAGATGTTGAAAATTACATCTCTTCGCTGCCCGAAAATTCAGCGGCAGAGGCGCGCGGTTATATTGAACAGATGAGGGCAGCGGGCGCCGACGACCAAAAAATCGCCGAGGCGTTTGCCGGACGGATAAATTCGGGCGGCTCGGACTCAACGCTTGAAGATAATCTCACGGCGCTCGGCGTTTCCGACCTTGACGACCCGTCGCTTATAAATATTTATCCGAAAGATTTCGAATCGAAAACCGTTGTCACCGATTTCATAAATAAATACAACGACGGCGTAAATGAAGCCGATAAAATAAATTATAACGACTATATCGGGCTTATGCTTTCGTCAGTCACGGCGATTATAAACGCGATAAGTTATATTTTGATTGCGTTTGTTTCGATTTCTCTGATCGTTTCTTCAATAATGATTGGAATAATCACCTATATTTCGGTTTTGGAACGCACAAAGGAAATCGGTATTC
>CAVDRT010000069.1:0-2399 GCA_963611445.1 bacterium | reverse complement strand
TAAATTTGGCTTCGGCTTCTTTATCACCCGGATTAAGGTCAGGGTGATATTTTTTTGCCATTTTGCGGTAGGCTTTCTTTATTTCATCATCGGACGCATTTTTATCAACGCCCAACACCTCATAATAATCTCTTTTATCTGCCAATTGTATTCCCCCTGAGGAGCTTAATTCTCCGAGTTATGTAAACCAATAAACAAATCCGACAATCGGGAGGAGGGGAAAGCCCTCTCCCGAAATCTGCGTCGGAAATCTAATTTTTATTTCTTGCTGTCGTCAGCGTCACTGTAATCGGCCTCATAAACATTCGGGTCGCCGTTTTCAGTGTTGCCTGAGTTGTTTTCGGGGTTCTTTGCGGCTTCTTCCTGCGCGGCTTTATATACTTTTTCCGAAACGGCATAGAGTTTTTTCTGGAGTTCTTCCTGTTTTGCTTTGATTTCTTCCATATTCTCGCTCTTAACCGCTTCTTTCAAAGCGTCTTTTGCGGTGTTGATGTCGTTCTTTTCATCTTCGGTCAACTTATCGCCGAGGTCAGCAACTGTTTTTTCAGCGGTATAAACCATCTGGTCGGCTGCGTTTTTGGTGTCTACATCTTCACGGCGTTTTTTGTCTTCGGCAGCATACTGCTCCGCTTCCTTGACGGCTTTATCAATATCATCTTTTGACATATTGGTGCTTGATGTGATGGTGATAGACTGTTCTTTGCCTGTTCCGAGGTCCTTCGCCGAAACATTAACAATGCCGTTGGCGTCAATATCGAAAGTGACTTCAATCTGCGGAATTCCGCGGGGAGCCGGAGCAATTCCGTCCAAATGGAAAAGACCGAGAACTTTATTGTCCTTTGCAAATTCACGCTCACCTTGAAGAACATTGATTTCAACCGAAGTCTGACCGTCGGCTGCTGTTGAGAATATCTGGCTCTTCTTGGTCGGGATAGTGGTGTTGCGGTCGATAACCTTTGTGCAGACGCCACCCATTGTTTCAATTCCGAGTGACAGCGGAGTGACATCGAGAAGCAAAAGGCCTTTTACATCTCCGCCGAGGACACCGCCCTGAATTGCGGCGCCGATGGCAACACATTCGTCGGGGTTGATTCCCTTAAACGGTTCTTTGCCGATAAATTTTTTAACAGCTTCCTGAACGGCGGGAATTCTTGAAGAGCCGCCGACCATAAGAACTTTGTCAATTTCGCTTGTTTTAAGTCCGCTGTCGGACAAAGCCTGGCGAACAGGCCCCATTGTCGCTTCAACAAGGTCAGCCGTTAATTCGTTGAATTTTGCTCTTGTAAGGGTTGCTTCATAATGTTTCGGACCATTTGAATCTGCAGTGATGAACGGCAAATTGATGTCTGTCTGGGTCATACCCGAAAGGTCAATTTTGGCTTTTTCGGCTGCTTCTTTAATTCTCTGCATTGCCATTTTATCGCCCGAAAGGTCAATTCCGTTTTCGGCTTTGAATCCGTCAACTATCCAGTCCATTATTCTCTTATCAAAATCATCGCCGCCGAGACGGTTGTTACCTGCTGTTGCGAGAACTTCCTGAACGCCGTCGCCCATTTCAATTATTGAAACATCGAATGTGCCGCCGCCGAGGTCATAAACCATAACCTTTTGGTCGTCTTCTTTATCAATGCTGTAAGCAAGCGCGGCAGCTGTCGGCTCATTTATAATTCTCTTAACTTCAAGACCTGCAATTTTGCCGGCGTCCTTGGTTGCCTGACGCTGAGCGTCGGTGAAATATGCCGGAACGGTGATGACCGCTTCGGTGACAGGGGAGCCGAGATAAGCCTCCGCGTCGGTTTTGAGTTTTTGAAGAATAATTGCAGAGATCTCCTGAGGTGTGTATTTCTTGCCGTCAATGTCAACGGTGTGAGCGGTGCCCATTTCTCTCTTTATTGAAATAACTGTTCTGTCGGGGTTGGTGATAGCCTGACGCTTTGCAACCTGACCAACCATTCTTTCACCTGTTTTTGAAAATGCCACAACCGACGGTGTTGTTCTTGCGCCTTCGGCGTTTGCAATAACAACGGCTTCGCCGCCTTCCATTACCGCTACGCAAGAGTTTGTTGTACCTAAGTCAATACCTATAATTTTTCCCATAATAAATTCCTCCGTTTAAATTATGTTATTGTTGTTTTTTATATGATTAGTTAGCCACGCGAACCATTGCCGCCCTTATAACAGTATTGCCGATTTTATATCCTTTTTGCAAAACCGCATCAATACTGTTTTCGGGTTTTTCGGGGTCCTCAATGTGCATAACCGCTTCATGAAAATTCGGGTCGAAGGTTTCGCCTTCTTTTCCTATTTCAACAAGTCCCAGTGCGTCCGAGAGTCCGAAAAGCTGTTTTATTATCATTTCAATGCCTTTATTGTACTCTTCGCTTCCGCTCTCGCAAAGT
>CAVDRT010000068.1:0-8372 GCA_963611445.1 bacterium | reverse complement strand
ATTTTTCCTTTATTTTTCGGCTTTTGCTTTCGTCGCTTGCCTTGTTTTAAGTGATATGACAGTGAATGCCGCAATTGATGTTTCGGCAAAATCGGCGGTAGTTCTCGATTCTGCCTCGTCTGCCGTTCTCTTTGAAAAGAATGCATACGAAAAATTGCCTATGGCAAGCACGACCAAAATAATGACTGGGCTTATTTTGGCTGAAGAGCCGAATCTTGACCGCGAAATTACCGTTACAAAAGAAATGGTGACCGTTGAGGGCTCGTCAATGGGGCTTATCCCCGGAGATACCGTCAGCCTTTATGCACTTTTATGCGGCTTGATGTTGGCTTCGGGAAATGATGCGGCTAATACTATCGCGATTGTCCTTTGCGGGTCAACCGAAAAGTTTGCTGAAGTGATGAACAACAAAGCCCGGCAAATCGGAATGGAAAACACTAATTTTGTGACGCCGTCCGGACTTGATGACGAAAACCACTATTCGACCGCTTATGATATGGCGATGCTTGCGTCCGAGGCACTTAGAAATCCGATTTTTGCAGAGGTTGTGTCCTCAAAAAGCAAAACGGTATCTTACGGAAATCCGCCGTATCTCAGAACACTCAAAAACCACAACAAAATGCTCTCGCTTTACGACGGGGCTGTGGGTGTTAAAACGGGATTCACCAAAAAATCGGGCAGATGTTTGGTCTCTGCCGCAGCCGGCGCAGGTTCAACGGTTATAGCCGTAACATTAAACGACCCCGATGACTGGAACGACCACCAAAAAATGCTTGATTACGGTATATCAAATTCGGCGGAATTTATATCGGATAAATATTTTGTTCCGTTGGTCGGCGGTGAGAGCGGCAAGGTTGAGGCGGTGTGCCGCAGACCGAATTTTGAAAAGGTTTACGGAGAAACAGACAATCTCAAATATTCTGTTTCTCTTCCGAAATTTGTGTATCCCGATATAAAAAAAGGTGATGTGCTCGGCTCGGTTGAGGTGCTTTATAAAGGGGTCTGCGTTTTTAAAGGCGATATTTCCGCCGTTTGCGATTACGGTGCCGACCGCATTGATTTTGTGCCGAAACCCGATTTCTTTTATATGTTCAAAAAAATTCTCAGTTTCAAATAAACAAAGGTGGTTTAATGAAAGACAATAAAATCAGACTGCAAAAATTTATGGCGGAATGTTCCGTTGCTTCCCGCAGAAAATCAGAGGAATTGATTCTTGCCGGCAGGGTTAAAGTCAACGGCAGGCGGGCGTCTCTCGGCGATAAGGTTGACCCCAAAAGAGACAAGGTGGTTGTTGGTGGAAAAAGAATAATAAATAACAATCAAAAAATGTACATAATGCTTAACAAGCCGCGCGGCTTTGTGACCACCCTCAATGACGAAAAAGGCAGAAAATGCGTTGCTGACCTTGTGGCAGACGCAGGAACGAGACTTTTTCCCGTCGGCAGGCTTGACAGAAACTCCGAGGGCTTGCTTTTGATGACAAACGACGGTGAGTTTTCAAACCTTATCACACACCCATCGCGCCATGTTGCAAAGGTATACCGTGTTACGGTCCGCGAAAAAGTTTCGGATGAACAGGTTTCGCAGCTGGAATCGGGTGTCGTTATTGACGGTGAACGCACAATGCCGTGTGATGTCGCCGTAGTCACTCGCGACGAAAACAGAACTGTTATGAGAATGGTTTTGTATGAGGGAAGAAACCGCGAAATCCGAAAAATGTGCGAGACGGTCGGACTTAGTGTTATCCGGCTCAAAAGGGTTGAAATTGCGGGTGTTAAACTCGGAATGTTGCCGCAGGGAAGTTGGCGTGAATTGAATGAAAAGGAACTTCACAGGCTGATGAATGTGAGCGTTTCAGCCAAGGCTCAGGAGGGGAGATGACGGTTTTATGATAAGTGTTTTGCCGCTTAGAGATAAAAATGAATTGACCCGACTTTACAGTGAACGCGGAATAGAATATACAGATAATTCCATTGCCGTTGTTGCAAAGCAAAAGGACGAGGTACTCGGGTGCTGCCTTTTTACACTTGATGAAGACAGTGTTACTGTTTTATCAATCGAGCCCGTATCCGACATAATGCTCGCGGACGGAATTTTAAGAAGCGCGCTTCATGTCGGCGTTGAAAACGGAAAAAACAAAGCATACTGGAAAGGCGGCGGTTTGACGGAACTTTTCAAAAAACTTCATTTTGTGGAAAATGAGGACGAGCACAGCTTAAAAGTGAGCAAGTTGTTTGAAAGTTGTTGCGGCTGCGGCGCAAATACATAAAAAATTGAAAAAATATGCATTTTTAAAGCAATATTTCACTTGAAATGTTGCTTTTTTTGGTATATACTATATAACGATAGTTTAGAGTGGCGTTAATCGGATTTTTGCAATTTTACAAAATATTGCGAAATTGTGCAAAATTTGGCTTGCGCCGCCCTGAGAGTAAATAGCAATGGGGGATTACCTGATGAGTCACGAACAGTTGAATGAAGCTCTCAAAAGCGTCGCTCACGGCAACGCCAGAGCAAGACTTGAAAAATTATTTGACAACGGAACAATCATTGAATTTGACAAATTCCTTACGGATAACGGCGAGCCTTGCGGTGTTGTGACTGCCGGCGGCTATGTTTCCGGAATGAGGGTTTATGCTTTTTCACAGGATGCGTCTGTCCGTTCGGGCGGAATGACTGTGATGCAAGCCAGAAAAATTAAACGAATTTATGAAATGGCGGCAAAAACCGGTGCTCCGGTTGTCGGAATCTATGATTCCAAAGGCGCTGTTATCACTGAAGGTGTGAAAGTTCTTTCGGCTTACAGTGAACTTATCGGGCTCAGCAACCGCATTTCGGGTGTTGTTCCGCAGATTTCACTTGTGCTCGGTGTTTGTTCGGGCGTTTCTGCCGTGCTTGCAAATACTGCTGATGTTTTGGTGATGTCGGAAGATGCTCAAATGTATGTGACTCCCGCAAATGTTGCGGCAGATAAGAATGTCGGAACAGCGAAACTTTCGGCTGAAAACGGAACGGCGGCAGTTGTCCGCGCGACCGAAGATGAGGCGATTGAATCCGCCAAAGAGCTTCTTGCATATATTCCGGCAAATAACCTTTCGCTTCCGGCGGTTGCCGATTATGTTCCGGCGGTTGGCGGAGATGTGCTTGAATCCGTTGTCGACGACGGCAGTCTTCTTGAACTTTATAAAGACTATGCTGATTGTGCCTCGGTCGGATTTGCTAGAATCGGCGGTATGTCGGTCGGCGTTGTTGCAACCAAAGGTAAAAAACTTTGCGGTAACGGCGCTTTGAAAATTGTCCGTTTTGTCAGACTGTGTGATGCTTATTCGATTCCGCTTGTCACATTGCTTGACTGCGAGGGCATCTTGGGAAGTGACGAGTCTGAAGTATACGGCGATGTAAAATCAATTTCACTTTTGACGCAAAGTTACTCAGAGGCAACAAATGTAAAGGTAACTTTGATTGCAGGCAAGGCTTATGCGTCTGTTTTTGCGGCATTTGCCGGAAACAGTGGAAATGCAGATATGGTTTTTGCGCTTGAAGATGCCGAAATCGGAGTTTTGCCGCCCGAAACTGCTGTGCAGTTTGCGGAACTTGATAAAATCGGTGATAAATCAAGAGAAGAACTTGAGGCTGAATATGCTGCTTCCTGCTCGGCACTCGGTGCCGCTGCCGAAGGCTTTGTTGACGATGTTATCACAAAAGACGAAGCCGCAGCAAAGATTATTTCGGCTCTTGAAACACTTTCATCAAAGAGAGTTTCAACGCTTGACAAAAAGCACACCGTTTTGCCTTTGTGATTATCGGTGTTTATAACCGCAAATTTAAAAAATAAAACATTATTTATATTTGATTGGAGATTATTGATATGAAACAATTGAAAATCACCGTTAACGGAAAATCATATGATGTTCAGGTTGAAGAACTCGGCGCAGTTGCTCCTGTGCAAGCTGCCGCACCTGCTCCCGCCGCTCCTGCCGCTGCCCCGGCTGCAGCACCTGCACCTGCTCCCGCTGCTGCCGGCGAAGGAAATGCAATTGAGGCACCGATGTCAGGAACTGTTTTGAAAATACCGGTAAAAGCCGGGCAGGCAGTCAAAAGAGGAGATGTTCTCCTGATTCTTGAGGCTATGAAAATGGAGAATGAAATCTTTGCCCCGAATGACGGCACAGTGACCTCCGTTAATGTTTCAAACGGTGAAACCGTTGAAGCCGGAAAAGTATTGATGTATTTAAAATAATCGGCTGATTTGCCGATAAATCAGCAAGGTGCCGGGCTCCGTGCCGTTTGTGTGGGCTTTGCACCTCAGACAATTTTCAAGTTAAACGGCAGATTGGAGAATACTATGGCAAAGGTTGGTATAACCGAAACATTGCTTCGTGACGCACATCAGTCACTTATCGCAACGCGTATGACAACAGAGGAAATGTTGCCGATACTTCCCGAACTTGACAAAATCGGTTTTCATTCACTTGAGTGTTGGGGCGGCGCAACATTCGATTCCTGCCTCAGATTTTTGAATGAAGACCCGTGGGAAAGACTCCGCACAATAAGGAAAAATTGCCCGAACACGAAACTTCAAATGCTTTTCAGAGGGCAGAATATGTTGGGCTACAGGCATTATGCCGATGATGTTGTTGAATATTTCGTTCAGAAATCCGTTGCAAACGGAATTGACATTTTGAGAATATTTGACGCATTGAATGATTTCAGAAATCTTGAAACATCAATCAAGGCGGCAAAAAAAGAAAACGCCCATGTTCAGGCTGCAATATCCTATACTACCGGTCCTGTGTTTGATATTGAATATTATACGAATTATGCCAAGACACTTGAAAATGCCGGCGCTGATTCAATCTGCATTAAGGATATGGCGGCGCTTTTGACGCCTTACACTACTTATGAGTTGGTTAAGGCACTTAAGGAAACGGTCAAAGTGCCGATTCAGCTGCACAGCCATTACACCTCGGGTCTTGCTTCAATGGTTATGCTCAAGGGGATTGAAGCAGGCGCCGATGTTATTGATACCGCAATGGGTCCGATGGCGCTCGGAACATCGCACCCCGCAACCGAATCTATGGTTGCGGCACTCAAGGGAACAGAGTATGACACGGGTCTCGACCTCGAAGCGCTCAACAATATCTCGAAATATGTTGATACTTTGAGAGAAAAATATTTGAAAGAAGGACTTCTCGACCCCAAAATGCTCAAAGCCGACGCCAACGCCCTTATTTATCAGGTTCCGGGCGGAATGCTTTCAAACCTTGTTTCACAGCTTAAAAAGCAGGGCAAGGCAGATAAGTTGAACGAAGTTCTCGCCGAAGTTCCGCGTGTCCGCAAAGACTGCGGTTATCCTCCGCTTGTTACCCCGTCATCACAGATTGTCGGAACTCAGGCAGTGCTTAATGTTGTGCTCGGCGAACGCTATAAGATGGTTACAAAAGAGTTTAAAGGAATTGTCAAGGGAGAATATGGTAAAACTCCGGTTTCGATTGATCCGGAATTCAGAAAGAAAATCATCGGCGATGAAAAACCGATTGATTGCCGTCCCGCCGACCTTTTGAGCCCCGAACTTGAAAAACTGAAAGTCGAGTGCGCAAAATGGACAGAGCAGGAGGAAGATGTTCTTTCATACGCTCAATTCGGTCAGGTTGCCGAGAAATTCTTCAAAGCAAGAGCGGACAAAAAGTACGGTGTTGATTCTTCAAATTCCGACCCCGAAAATAAGGTGCACACTGTTTAAAAAATCCTTGCAATTTGTGCCATGATATGTTATCATAATTCAGGTATTAAAATTTTGGAGGAATAACAGTGAACGCAGTAGAGATTATAATCGGAATTTTAACAATAATTGTTTCAATTGCAATTATCGCAATTGTTCTTCTTCAACAGGGTCGCCGTTCAGGCATTCAAGGCGCAATTTCAGGCGGCGCAGATACTTTTCTTTCCAAAAACAAGGCGAGAACCGCCGACGCATTTTTGGCTCGCTTCACCAAGTATGCAGCGTTGATATTTTTCGTCCTCGCACTTGTTGCAAACTTTATCGCTCTGAAGAAATAATTTTAAGTCAATTTCCGATTGATAAAAATGTTAATTTTGGCGGTTGTCGGCAGGCAGCCGCCTTTGCTTTTGATTAGGGAGTTTTAAATGATTGATTTAAACCGGGAATTTATTGAAATAAGAAAAAAAGCTATCAGGAACTTTTTTTCAAAGATGAACGACAGGCAGTTTGACGCCGTTACCGCCGTTAACGGTCCGCTTATGGTTTTGGCAGGCGCGGGGAGCGGAAAAACTACCGTTTTGGTAAATCGAATTCTGAATCTTATAAAATTCGGCGACGCTTATAATTCTCACAAAATACCTTTTCCGGTTGATGAGAGAACACTTGAGCAGATTAAAAATGCCGCTGCCGCAGAAAATTTGGGTGATGAGCCATATCTTTTTTCGGTCGACCCGATTAAACCATGGGAAATTCTCGCGATAACTTTCACCAATAAAGCGGCAGCAGAACTCAAAAACAGAATTTCTTCGGCGCTCGACGGCTCCTCTTCCGTGCGCGCAGGAACTTTCCATTCGCTTTGCGCAGAAATATTGCGTTTCAACGGCGACCGATTGGGATACTCTTCCGATTTTGCGATTTATGATACCGACGACCAGAAAAGACTTGTCAAACTCATTATGAAAGAGTTGCGGATTGAAGAAAAAATGTTCCCTGTCCGCTCGGTCATATCTGTCATAAGTTCGCAGAAGAACAACCTTGTTTCACCGGCGGAATTTTGTGAAGAAAACGAATCCGATGTCCGCCTTTCAACCATTGGTGCGGTTTATAAAAAATATGAAGAGAGTCTTAAAACCGCAAATGCGATGGATTTTGATGACCTTATCGGCAATACGGTTAAACTATTTGAAACCGCATCCGATGTGCTCGAAAAGTATCAAGAAAGATACAAATACATAATGGTCGACGAATATCAGGACACAAACCACGCTCAATACGCTTTTGTCAGCCTTTTGGCGAAAAAATATTCAAATTTATGCGTGGTGGGCGATGACGACCAAAGTATTTATAAATTCCGCGGCGCAACAATTGAAAACATTTTGAATTTCGAAGACGAATATAAGGGTTGTCGGGTTATAAGGCTTGAACAAAATTATCGCTCAACGCAGAATATATTAAGTGCCGCAAATGCGGTTATCGCAAACAACACTGCGCGGAAAGGCAAAAATTTGTGGACCGACAAGGGAGATGGCGAGAAAATAACCGTCAATACCGCAAGGGATGAGCAGGACGAGGCACGGTTTGTTGCCGATGAAATACTGAAAAATGTTGAATCGGGCGGGAAATTTTCCGAAAATGCCGTTCTCTATCGTACCAACGCTCAATCAAATGCGATTGAAAATGTTTTTGTTCGTTCCGCAATACCATATAAAGTTGTCGGCGGACTTCGCTTCTATGAGCGCAAGGAAATTAAAGATATTCTTGCTTATCTTTGCGTAATCAACAATAACGAAGACGCGGTGAGACTCAGAAGAATCATCAATGAGCCCAAACGGGGAATAGGCGAGGCGACTGTGTCACACGCGGCTGAAATTGCGTCCGATCTTGGAGTTCCGCTATTTAAAATTTTTGAGGATGCCGCAGATTATCCGTCTATTTCACGTGCCTCTTCCAAACTCAAAATTTTCACTGAAATGATAAACGATCTATCCCAAACTGCAGAACAAGTGCCCATTTCGGAACTTTTGTCACTCACTCTTGAGGCTACGGGTTATATTGATTCTCTCAAACTTCTTGGGTTTGAAGGTGAGAGCAAAATCGAAAATATTAACGAACTTATCACCAATGTTTTGCAATATGAAAAAGAAACCGAAGAGCCTTCACTCTCCGATTTTCTTAATCAGATTGCGCTTATAAGTGACATTGACAGTTATAACGAAGACGACGACAGCGTTGTTATGATGACCATTCACTCCGCAAAAGGGCTTGAATTTGACAATGTTTTTCTCATTGGAATGGAAGAAGGAATTTTCCCGGGAAATCAATCAATTTATGGCGGAGAAGCCGAAATTGAAGAGGAGAGAAGATTGGCATATGTCAGCATAACGAGAGCCAGAAAGCGGCTTTGCATCACAAATGCTTATTCAAGAATGCTCTACGGTCAAACGAACAGAAATATCCCCTCCCGTTTTTTGGAGGAAATTCCGCCTGAACTTTGCAATGTTTTGGCAACACGCAACACCTACACCGCGGGCGACTATCACGATGTGCAGGGCTTCGGCTTTGGGAAAAGAGCAACTCACGGCGGCTTAAATTATTCTTTTTCGGGCAACGGAGGCTTTTCAAAAAGGCAATCGCCCACGCTCAGAGACCG
>CAVDRT010000067.1:0-3868 GCA_963611445.1 bacterium | reverse complement strand
CGCCAAAGTATGCCGATTAGCCGAAAAAACCGTTGTACCCTGATTGCTTTGTCTATCCGTTTTTAATATTATGGCATCGGACGGTTATGATTTAGTTAATAGTATGTAAATTTTTGTATTATTCGCGAAGAAACGGCGGTTTTGCCCGCCGTTTTTCGGGGGAATGTCCGTATTGCACAAGGAAAGCACGCCAAAGCGAAGAAAATTCGGTCGGTTTTTTTCGGAATCTTAATCCTTTTTGTCTTGACTTTGGCACAAATTGGGTCTAAAATAGTTCGTACACGAAATATAATTAAACGAAAAGAGGATAAACGATGGAGGCGAGCGAAAAAAACGCGGCAGGATTTGAAGAAATGCGCGTCGGGTTTTTGATAAATCTGCTTTCCCACGCAATTCACAGAAACATTGCCGTGCTTGTTGAAAACGAGGGGCTGACGCCGCCGCAGTCGAGAGTGCTCACATTTTTAAGTTACTCAGAAAACCGCGATGTTTTTCAAAACGATGTTGAAAACTGGTTGAGGCTCAGCGCGTCAACCACAAGCGGAATACTTGTAAACCTTGAGAAAAAGGGGCTTTTGAAAAGAGAATGTGTGAGCGACAGGCGTTATAAGAAATTAGTGCTGACCGAGAGCGGCGCGGCGCTGGCGAAAAAAATTGACGGCAGCGTGGATTCGGTTGAAGAAAAACTGACACAGAATATGACCGCGGCAGAAGCCCGGGAATTAAAGAGATTGGTCATTCGGGCAATGGAAAATTTGAGGTTGGATTCAAAAAAGAGATGCTGTGCGAAATGCTGCCCGCCGATTTCGGGCGAAATTAAATCGGGCTGCGGTGCCGCGGATAATCCCGCCGGGAAACCGCCCAAAAGCAAAAGGAGGCAAAACAATGGTTAAAAAACTGCTTAAATCTTTGCGTGAATACAAAAAAGATTCTGTCTTGACACCGCTGCTTGTTGTCGGAGAAGTGGTGCTTGAATGTTTGATTCCGTTTGTAATCGCGCGATTGGTTGATAAAATACAATCCGGCTGTTCGGTCGCCGAGACCGCAAAATACGGCGGCGTGCTTGCCCTTATGGCAATTCTCTCGCTCTGCTTCGGCTGGGCGGCAGGCGTCACGGCGTCACGCGCTTCGTGCGGATTCGCCAAAAATATCAGGCGCGATATTTTTCACAAAATTCAGGATTTTTCGTTTCAGAATATCGACCGTTTTTCAACCTCATCGCTTGTCACCAGAATGACGACCGATGTAACCAATGTTCAAATGGCGTTTATGATGACGATAAGAACAGCGGTCAGAGCGCCTCTGATGATAATATTTTCTTTCACTATGGCGGTCGTGATGGGCGGAAAATTGGCGCTTATATTCGCGCTGCTTATTCCCTTTCTCGGCGCCGTGATTTTCGTTATTATGAGAAAGGTTATGCCGATTTTCAGGCGCGCATTCAAAAAATACGATAACCTCAACGCCACCGTTCAGGAAAATGTGCGCGGAATGCGCGTTGTCAAGGCGTTTGTGAGAGAGGATTATGAAAGCGAAAAGTTCAGCCGCGCCTCAAACGACCTTTGCATGGACTTCACCAAAGCCGAAAGAACGATTGCCGTTGCTATGCCGACTTTGCAGCTTTGCCTTTACATCAATATGATTGCAATAATGTTTTTCGGCTCAAGATTTATCATAAACGGAGTTGCGGGGATAAATGTCGGGCAGTTGTCGGCGCTTATAACCTATGGTTTTCAAATTCTTTCAAGCCTTATGATGGTTTCGATGATTTTCGTGATGATTATGATGTCGGGCGAATCGGCAGAGCGTATCGTCCAGGTGCTTGACGAAGAGCCGACAATCAAAAATCCCGAAAACCCGATTATGTCGGTGCCGAACGGCGACATCGATTTTGACAATGTTTCGTTCAGATATTCGGGCCGCTCCGATGTCGACGCGCTGAGTTCGGTAAATCTTCACATAAAATCGGGCGAGACTATCGGAATAATCGGCGGAACCGGGTCTTCGAAATCTTCGCTTATCCAGTTGATTCCGAGGCTTTATGATGTTTCTTCGGGGTCCGTTTCGGTCGGCGACCACGATGTTCGAAAATATGACATTGAAGTTTTGCGTGATTCCGTTGCAATAGTTTTGCAGAAAAACGAACTGTTTTCGGGCACTATCAAGGAAAACCTGCGCTGGGGCAACCCGAACGCCACGGACGAAGAACTCGTCAGCGTTTGCAAAATGGCGGCGGCGGACGAATTTATCTCAACATTCCCCGACGGATACGACACCTATATCGAACAGGGCGGCGCGAATGTTTCGGGCGGGCAAAAACAGCGCCTTTGCATTGCGCGCGCGCTGCTTAAAAAGCCTAAGGTGCTCATTCTTGACGATTCGACAAGCGCCGTTGACACAAGAACCGACGCACTCATCAGAAAATCGCTTGCCGAATATATACCCGACACGACCAAAATAATTATCGCACAGCGCACGGCATCGGTTGAAAGCGCCGACAGAATAGTGATTATGGACAACGGCACAATAAACGATGTCGGCACGCACAAAGAACTTTTGGAAAGAAACGAAATTTACAAGGAAGTTTATTATTCTCAAAACAAGGCAGGTGACAGTGATGAAAAATAACCGCGCAAATATGGGTCACAGTCGACCGAGGGCGAAAAAAGGAACCCTCACACGGCTTATAAAAACCGTTTTCGGATTTTACCCTGTGGCGCTCCCCGTCACACTGCTTGCCATTCTCTTAAACGCCGTTGTTTCTTCAATTCCTATGATTTTTATGCAAAACATAATTGCCGAAATTGAAGACGCGGTTGCGGGCAAGGTGGGGCACGCGGCGGCGCTCACTCAAATCGGGCGGTTTATCCTGATTTTGGCTTCGCTTTATATCATTTCGATTATTCTCGGATTTTTCTACAATCAGATGATGGCGGTCATCACCCAGGGATTTCTCAGAAAAATGCGAAACAAAATGTTCGACGGTATGCAAAAACTGCCCGTGCGTTTTTTCGACGCAAACAACAACGGCGATATTATGAGTTATTACACAAATGATATTGACGCTATGCGCCAGCTTGTGTCGCAGAGTTTGCCGCAGCTTTTGTCCGCCGGCACAATAATTATCACCGTTTTCTGCATTATGGTTTATTACAGCCTTTGGCTCACCGCCGTTGTGGTAATCGGGGTTGCGCTGATGACGCTTTTGACCTCAAAAATCGGCGGAAATTCCTCAAAATACTTCATCGGTCAGCAAAAAGCCATTGCAAAAACCGAGGGTTATGTTGAAGAGATGATGAACGGGCAAAAAGTCGTCAAGGTTTTCTGCCACGAAGAGGCGAGCAAAGAAGGATTTGACAAACTGAACGAAGAACTTTTCGAAAACTCAAACAAAGCGAACAAATATGCAAATATTTTAATGCCCATTCTCAACAACATCGGCAACATTCTTTATGTTATTGTGGCACTCACCGGCGGCATACTGATTGCGCTGAACGCCAAAAACATTTCGGTTTCGGGGCTTTCTCTCGGAATCAGCATTGTTGTGCCGTTCCTTAATATGACAAAGCAGTTTTCGGGCAATGTGAGCCAGGTTTCAAGCCAGGTGAACGCAGTCGTTATGGGTCTTGCGGGCGCCGGGCGCGTCTTTGAACTTATCGACCAAAAGCCTGAAGTCGACGACGGCTATGTTACGCTTGTGAACGCAAAATATGTTGACGGAAAACTCACCGAATGTCCCGAACGCACGGGAATGTGGGCTTGGAAACACCCGCACGCGGCGGACGGCAGCGTGACCTACACCGAACTTAAAGGCGATGTGCGGCTGTTTGATGTTGATTTCGGTTATGTTCCCGAAAAAATTGTGCTT
>CAVDRT010000066.1:0-3951 GCA_963611445.1 bacterium | reverse complement strand
AATAATTTAGAAAGGGTATGATGTAGCCTTAACTATATCATACAAGAAAATTATGAAAGCAAGAATACCGGGCGGAATGGGCGGTGGTCAAAACGCAATGCTCAAAAGAGTTCAGCAAATGCAGGAGAATATGGAGACTCTCAAAGAGGACCTCGAAACCCGTTCATACACTGCGACTTCAGGCGGCGGAATGATTGAAGTGGCGCTCGACGGAAAATACAAAATAACCAAACTCACCATAAATCCCGATGCAGTCGACCCTGAGGATACGGAAATGCTTGAAGATTTGATAACCGTCGCAATAAACGAAGCGGTCGACAAGGTGACAAACACTTCAAACGAAGAAATGTCGGCAATTACCGACGGACTTAATATTCCGGGGTTGTTCTGATGTCATATAATGTTGCTCCGCTTGAGGAGTTGATCGATTGTTTTCAAAAACTTCCCGGAATCGGCAGAAAGACGGCTGCCCGCCTTGCAATGTTTGTGATTTCCGACAAAAGCGGTTATTCCGAAAAGTTTGCGGCAGCGCTTAAAAATGCAAAAAATGAGATAAAATACTGCTCCGTTTGCCAAAACATAACCGATTCCGATGTTTGTTCAATATGCTCTGACAATATGCGCGACCGCTCGGTTATCTGTGTGGTTGAAGACCCGCAGGATGTTATGGCTTTTGAGCGGACGCGGGAGTTTAACGGACTTTATCATATTCTCCACGGCGTTATTTCACCGCTTGACGGAATAGGACCTGACCAAATAACGGTCAAAGACTTGATGGCGCGCTTGAACGACGGCACAGTCAAAGAAATAATTCTTGCGACCAACCCGACGGTTGAGGGCGAAGCCACATCAAGTTACATAGCAAGACTTATAAAGCCTATGGGCATAAAAGTCACGCGGCTCGCTTATGGAATACCGGTCGGCGGCGACCTTGAATATGCCGACGAAGTCACGCTGTCTCGCGCGCTTGAGGGCAGAAGCGAGATTTAATTCGGCGCTGTGCGCGGAGGTTTCCCGACTGTTTTGAATACTTAGAATAAAGGATTTGTTACTATGTGCGGATTTGTTGGTTTTACTGATTTTTTAGATTGCGATAAGGCGGAAACCGTCATTGAGGAAATGATGGATTCCATTGCTCACCGCGGACCCAATTCAGAGGGTAAATATGTTGACGACGATATTGCTCTCGGATTCAGGCGGCTGAGCATTATCGACCTTGAGGGCGGAGACCAGCCGATTTACAATGAAGATAAAAGCAAAGTCCTCGTTTTCAACGGAGAAATTTACAATTTTAAGGATATTCGCAAAGACTTGCTCGAAAAAGGACATATTTTCACAACCGAATCGGACAGCGAAGTGCTTATGCACGGATATGAAGAATACGGCGAAGAATTGCCCACAATGCTTCGGGGTATGTTTGCGTTTGTCATTTGGGACAAAAACACAAAAACCCTTTTCGGCTGCAGAGATATGTTCGGAATAAAGCCGTTTTTCTATTCGTTTATGGGCAAATCGTTCATATTCGGCTCGGAACTTAAAGCATTTTTGCATCACCCGTCTTTTGTTAAAGAACTTAACAGAGAGGCACTGGAACAATATCTTTCATTTCAATATTCCGCGCTTGACGAAACATTTTTGGAAGGTGTTTTCCGCTTGCTTCCCGGCCATTATTTCACTCTTAAAAACGGGGAAATGAAGATAGAACGCTATTTTGCCGCTGATTTCAAACCCGAGGACGGCACCGTGGAGGAATACGCCGAAAAAATCGACAAATGTATGCGTGACTCTGTCGAAGCGCATAAAATAAGCGATGTTGAGGTTGGCTCGTTCCTTTCAAGCGGAATCGATTCAAGTTATCTCGTCGCGCTTGCGAGGGTCGACAAAACTTTCACTGTCGGATTTGCGGACACGGGTTACAGCGAAATTGATTACGCAAAACAATTTTCAAAGGAAATCGGAATTCAAAATATAAGCAAAGTCATCACGACAGAGGAGTTTTTTGAAGAATTTCCGAAAGTTCAGTATCAAATGGACGAGCCGCTTGCCGACCCGTCGGCGGTTGCGCTTTATTTCGTCAGTCAGCTTGCGTCGCAGTATGTAAAGGTTGTTATGTCGGGCGAGGGCGCAGACGAATTTTTCGGCGGATATTGCATTTATTCAGAGCCGTTTGCCGGAGGAGCGTATGCCCGTCTGCCGTTTTTTATTAAGAGAATAATCAGCAAAATCGCAAGCGTTTTGCCCAAAAAACGCGGTATAAACTTCCTTGTTCGCCAGGGTCAAAGACTCGACGAAAGATATATCGGGAATGCCTATATGTTCTCGGTCAAAGAGAGAAATAAATTGCTAAAAGAGCCTGTCGGCGCAATGACACCGACCGAGGTTTGTAAACCGATATATGATGCCTGCAAAGGCAAAAGCAAGGTTGAAACAATGCAGCTTGTTGACATTAACACCTGGCTTGCCGGCGATATTTTGCAAAAAGCCGACCGTATGAGTATGGCTCATTCGCTTGAAGTCAGAGTGCCTTATCTTGACAGAAAAGTGTTTGAACTTGCAAGCAAAATCCCGGTTTATGATAAAGTCGACGCAACGCACACAAAAATGGCGCTCCGTTTGGCGGCAAAAGATGTTTTGCCCGAATTTACCGCGCAAAAGAAAAAACTCGGTTTCCCGGTCCCCATCAGGGTCTGGCTCAAAGAAGAAAAATATTTCGGCATTGTGCACGATATGTTTCTTTCAAACGGTTCGAGGAAATATTTCAATACCGACAGACTGTTAAAACTGCTTGACGACCACAAGGCGGGGAAATGTGACAACAGCCGCAAAATTTGGACGGTTTATACATTTTTGGTTTGGTATAAACAATATTTCCCCGAAGAATTTCAAGCGGACGGAAAGAAAAGTTGATTAAACTTATTTATAACGATAAATTTATAACAGTTCCGATAAAACCCGCGGGCGTTTTGTCGGAACGCGGAAACACAAAAGAAAAAAATATGCCCGACCTTCTAAAAAAGGCGACCGGAGCATATAAAATCGATACGGTTCACCGTCTTGACAAAGCAGTGGGCGGGGTTATGGTTTATTCAAAAAACCAAACCGCGTCCGCTTCGTTGTCAAAACAGATTGCCGAGAGAAAAATGGTGAAAGAATATCTCGCCGCCGTTCACGGAACACCAAGCCCGAAAAGCGGGGAAATGTGTGATTTTCTCTTTAAAGACTCCTCAAAATGCAAATCGTTTGTTGTGAAAAATGAAAGAAAAGGCGCGAAATATGCAAAATTGGAGTATTCTCTGCTCGGCACGGTTTTACATAAGGGTGAAATTTTGTCACTTGTCAAAATCGGACTTCATACCGGCAGAACACATCAGATAAGGGTGCAGTTTTCCTCGCGGAAAATGCCGCTTGTCGGCGACCGTAAATACGGCAGCGGAAACGACGGCTGCGATATTGCGCTGTGGTCATACAAATTGGCATTTTCCCACCCCAAAACAGGTGAGCACCTTGAATTTAAAGAATATCCGGCGGCTGATAAATTCCCGTGGAATTTGTTTAAAAATCACTTAAAAGAATCAGAATAATTCTTAAAGAAAGATACCCGAAAGGAGGCAACCATGGCATATTTTATTGACCCGACCGTTATGGCAGACGGGTTTCTTGTTCCGAAATCTGTTGTTGACGATTACATAAATATGGCAAATTACGGTTGCCTCAAAGTGCTTTTGTGGCTTTTCAGAAATATAGGCAACGGTGCCGACAAGGAACTTGCCGCAAAAGAACTTTCGATGGAAAGTTATGAAATTGACGAAGCGTTTGCTTTTTGGGAAACGGCAGGCATATTAAAAAGAAACGGTGCCGAAAGTCAAAAAGGCGCGCCCGCAGCCAAAAAACGGGCGGTTGCCGCAGTGATAAAGCCCGGCAGGGAAGAATCAGCGAAACGCGGGCTTGAAT
>CAVDRT010000065.1:0-6271 GCA_963611445.1 bacterium | reverse complement strand
ATTTGTTGTTTGCTTTGCGATGCGGCTTGTGTTTTGCTTTGTTTCTGTTGACCTCACGGCTGATAGTAGATGTGCTTCGCTCTAAAATCGCTGCGATTTCATGAAAAGGGGCTGTAAAAAAACAGCCCCAAAAAAGAGACTGCAATCTTACCCCGAAGGGGTAGGAAAGCAGTCTTTTTTGTGGTATAATTGAGTTAAAAAAAACAAAATAAAACCACGAGGATAGTATACCATGTATCAATTAAAATTACCACTGCAAATTTCAACAATAATAGAAACTTCTGACCCGGTATATAGTTTTTGCGAGGTAATGGACAGTATTGACTTGAAAAAATATCTTGCCGCCCCGAAAAGCAAGATAGGTCGCAAAAGATATAATCCGGAAAACCTGCTAAAAGTAATACTGTTTGCATTTACGGAATTCGGCTATGTGTCAGTCAGGAGAATAGAGCAGCTATGTAAAACAGATATACGGTTTATGTGGCTTTTGTAGGATGAGGCTTCGCCAAGCCATATGACCATAGACAATTTTATGAATGAAACACTTCTGTGGAAAATCGAAGATATATTTACCGAAATAAACAGCTACATATTTCAAAAGGAAAATGTAGATACCGAGCATGTGTATATAGACGGAACAAAAATAGCGGCAAATGCCGCAAAATACAGTTGGGTATGGAAAAAGAGCTGCATAAAAAACAGGGATAAGACCTTTTTAAAAATAACTGCGCTTTTGAATGAAATAAACGAGAGAACTGCAGCATTCGGCGTTAAATTTGAGACTCGTACCGAATATGCCGTAGAATATGCAGAGCAGATAACCGAACAGTATAAGCGACTGTTCAATATTGATTCTAAAGTCATAGTTAAAGGTCGCGGACATCGCAAAACAACTGAGCAACACCACTATGAAAAGCTTACGGAATACACAGAGAAACTAAAGAAATATTCCGAACATATCCGTATTTGCGGAGAAAACCGAAACAGTTATTCCAAAACGGATAATGACGCTACTTTTATGCGAATGAAAAAGGATTATATGGGTAATGATCAACTTTTACCGGGCTACAATATTCAGCTTGGGGTATGTGATGAATACATTGCAGTATATGATGTTAAGCAGTATGCATCGGATGCGGACTGCTTTAAACCTTTAATGGAAAAATTCTATGCAACCTATGGAAAATACCCTATGTATCCTGTTGCTGACGCAGGCTACGGAAGTTTTAACAATTATCTTTATTGTGAAGAACACGGAATGGAAAAGTATATGAAGTTCACTATGTTTAAAAAGGAAACCGGGGATGAAAAATATCGGGATAACCCATATCGTGCCGTGAATTTTCCAATAAACGAAAGAGGTAACCCGGTTTGCCCGAACGGCAAGGAATTTCATTATCTTTCCTCAAGACCGGTTAAGGGGAATAACTATGGCAGAACCGAGGAATTATACCAATGTGCCGACTGTGCGAATTGCCCTCAAAAGGAAAAATGCTGTAAATGTGAAGGTAACCGGATAGTTCGTATAAACGAAGAACTGACCGGCTTTCACAAAGAGGTTGTAAGCAATCTCAACAGTATACACGGGGCTTATTTACGGATGAACAGAAGCATTCAAGCCGAGGGTGCTTTTGGCATAATCAAGTGGAACAGAGCCTATCAACGAATACGACGGAGAAGTCTTAAAAGTGTGATTTTGGAGATTTCAATGATTTCCTGCGGCTTTAATCTGCACAAATACTATCTTAAAACTCAGGCTCGACAGCTTGCGGCTTAAGAAAGCAAAAAAATAATATACATTATTGACCGAATAAAAAGTCGGTTTGATTTTTATGCCTTAAAATCTATATTTTATTTATATTTATCCTCTTTTTTTATTTTCTAAGATTAAAAAACCGAGTTCCGCTCAATTTAGAGTGAATCTCGGTTTTTTGGGCTGTTTTTTTACAGCCCCTTTTTGTAGATATTTTCTTTCTTACAGTGTAAGATGTTTATATGACAATATGCTAACCTCCGTATCCTGTATTTGTGGTTATTTACATTTTATACTTTGGTTGGCATGTTGTCTATTATTTTGCCTTGTGTTGCACTTCAGATTATAACCTGCCCCCACCCCTTTCTCCGCCGCCGTACAGGTCGTGCTGTACGAGTGAGAAATAATAGCTGTTGATCGTGGTAGGCGCGTTGTAAAGTGCCGCCAATAGATACTTTTTGATGTTGCGTACATAGGTCGTGTTGTTCTTCATGCAGTCGATGACATACTGCACATGGGAACTGTCCAGCTTCAAAAAACGGGATTTTACCACCTCCGCCGGATAATCGTCTCCGGCTATTCGGATCGTCTTTCGCACTGAACATACGGTATACACGATAAGCTCCGCGATCTCGTCAAGCTGATCGCGGTTTACCGTGTTGTCCTCTCGGAGAATGTCGTACTCAATGTTCCCATACACGATTTCACGGTATATCTCCCGTGCTTCCATCCCATCCGTTCCATTCCGCCCTTCGGGGGCTGGGGGATTTGATCGGATAGGACTTGATTGCTCCGTAATTGATAAATCCGTATTTGATTTATCTTTATTTGATTGTGCGGGATTTTCCTGTTCAGGTTTTCCCAAGACAGGGTTCTCCAAGATTGGTTTTACCTGAACTGGATTTTCCCGTTCAGGTGACGGCTTTGCCGGCTGCTCTAAGATCGTATACTCAATCGAGCCAAGCTGACCGTTTGCCCCGCGGACGCGCTCGCGGATCACATACCCGTGTTCCTCCAGCTCCCGCACGGCGGTGCAGATACTGTCCACGCCGTCCTTGCAGATACGGGCAAGTCCCTTTGTGGTGTAGTCCCAATTGTCCGGCAATGACAGCATGAGCGACAGAAGCCCTTTCGCTTTCAGGGATAATTCCGTGTTGCGCAGATGATGATTTGACATGACCGTGTAATCGCGCGTTTTGTCTATGCGAAATACCGCCATTTCCGCACCTCCTTCCTTTGGTTTTGAAAAGTGTCGTTTTCGGCGGTTTTACCGCCCGCAGCCGCCTGTTGTCCTCCGCAAGGGAAAATAATACCCTTGACCGCCACAAAAAGCGGAGTACAGAGAGGAAAACAGCCGTTTTTCGACCCGAATCACGGCATTTTCAGGCATAGAAAAAGGCGACCGTTTTTCAACAATCGCCTTGACTGTATGTAATTTTGTGGAGTTAAGAGCAAGAAAATTTGTTGTCTGAAAGCCCCAAAACCATTGATATTGCTTGCTTTTTCAAAAAGTTCTGTATCGCCACTCGCACCAAACAGTACAAATCCGAACCCTAAACCAATCGATGAATGGTTCGGATTTGTCATAGACAATGAAAAGGCGGGGGATTCACCCTCGCCTTTTGCTTTATATTCTTTTCTTCTTGTTCTTTTCATATTCCGCTTTCCAAGCGGCAAACTCCTCCTGCCCCTCTTTGGAAAGAAAAAACTCGCGAATATCCGGCAGCATTGTGCGAGCAATGGCTTCAAGAATATTATCCGGAATCTCCGATGTTCCGAAACGGTTTCCTAATATTCTGTATTTGATACGAACAAATAGTTGTTTAAGAATGTTGCCGTATTGCAGATTGTAAATGTCACGCCAATACGGAATTAGCTGTTTTTTGAGTTCATTTATATCCATAGAATTCTCCGTTCAAAGGGTTTTAGGGATTTTCCCTAACAAGTGGCTGCATTTGGATATCCAAATGCGTTGCTTGCTAAGACAACACCGCCTATTAACCCCACTGTTTTATTTATCGTTCCTCGCGGTTGTCTTTGTTCTTTACCTGCTGAGAATGAGCGTACTCGTAATCGTCACGCTGCATATAGCAGTGCTCGATTTTCCAAGCGTTATCGCCGTGCATATATCTCTCAAGACGAATGTTTTGATCGCTTCCGTCAAGGCAGGAACCGAAAATGGAATATTCGCCTGCTCCGGCGATATATGCCTTATTATCACTCGAAACAACATAGGTTCGTGACTGTTCGGAATAAGGCATATCAAAGCTGTCCCGCGAGAATACGATATATCCGCTGACGGGTGACTTGTGTGTGTCATTGACATAATTGAAAATCTCGGATAACCTCTGATAGCTGAGTTCAACCACTCGTTCGGACGGCTCAAACTCAACACCGACAAAATTATCTGCGTCAAGAATATAATCGCCCTTGTACCATTTGTCTTCGACCGCCTGTATTGCTTCCTCACGGCTTTCGGCTTCAACCGTCACTTTCATTTTGAGAGTTTCAACAATGGTTACATCAAATTCTTTCGCCATTTATCTAACCTCGTTTCTTTCAGCTTGTGATTTAACAATGGTTTGCTCATCTTTTTCCGGCTCAAAATCAATCTTTTTGAAGCCGAAGCTATCGCAGAAGTAATAGCCTTTTTCAACGATGTCGGAGTTCTCAACCTCCACGATATCCGACACCGAAAGAGAGTGACCGGTGAATGACTCGGGATGGTTTTCGTTGAACATAAAATAAACATCTTCAAGCCCGCTGCACTCAACATCGCCGTCAAATACCTTGTGGTAGATTTCACTTCGTATTCTTCCGCCGGTCCGTTTAACAGTATTTTTGTAGTTGAGGAAGCTCAGACTTCCGTTGTCCTTATCCCGGTCTATTTGATAGATTTTAATTTTCATCGCACCTGTTCCTTTCGCTTTTTTTGAATTTCGTTTTTAAGAAAATCATTGAAGTCCTTACCACTTTGAGGCGGCTGGTCAATGACGGTATACTCGGCAGACAGTGCATCGGTTATTTGCCTTGTTGCCGTTCTGCCGACTTCATCGTTATCCAGATGAAGATAGATAACCTTCGTTTCCTTGTGTCGGTCGAGATAGGTTTTCAGAGCCATCGGAATATCCTGCTTATTTTCCGTCCTGTATACGCCTGCAAGAGAAAGAAGATCATCGTGACGGGATTGCCCGTATTTAATTTCAAGAGTCGCATAACTCAGCAGATCAATCGCCGATTCAAATAAATGCACGGTTTGCGTTTTGCTTTCGGCAGGGATAAAAAAGAGAAGCGCTTATCACTTCCCGTTAAATCCCGTTTGAAATCCGAATTTGTACTCCTGACAGCACCGTATTTCGGCATATTGCCGTCATAACCCAAAAAGATGCAGTTGTGATACTTCGCGTCCTCGTATAGCAGTTTGTTATTACGGCAATAGTCGATAATCGCGTCAGCGATACCCCTACTTTTGAGATACCTACGAACCGCACAGATATCCTTGTTGCTTTCGGGCAGTTCCAAGACTTTCGGCTGATTTGGTTTCTGCGCAGGTGTATATACGGGCGGCAGCACTGCCGAATATCCTGTAATTATCTCAACCGCCTGCACAAAAGAAACGCCCTTGACCTTTATGAGATAGTCAAGAGCTGTTTTTCCGCCGATATGCCGAGAAAACCAATGCCATTTGCCGTTGGATATTTTGAGCGAATCGTGTTCTTTGGTACACCAAGTGTCATGCGAAATCTTTTTAAGATTATTCGGTTCATAGCTTTGCAGATAAGTCAGAAGATCCATCTGCTTTGCTTTTTCAATCTGTTCGGGCGTCACCCACATAATACAATGCCTACCTAAAGTCCCGCGTTGACTTTACGGAAGCTTCTCTGATTTTCTCATCTGCCGTATACTCAATCATATCATAAATATGGTCCATATATTCTGACTCGTAATTTTCCCAACAGGAAAACACCTTGTCGAGTGTGTTTTCCTCAGACAACAGCGCCTTGCACCGTTTGTCTGATAAGATAACTTCTTCCATTGACTCAATTACCGACCTGTCATTTACGGTTCTTGCGTCCACCATTGTAAAGAGGATACCGTCGATTTTAAGATCGGGATTGATACCGCGCTTTACCTGTGAATAAGTACGCAATAACAGGTCAAGACCTTTGGTAGATAAAATTCTCGGCTGACTCGGTACGATAATACTGTCCGCCGCAACAAAGGCGTTAATCGGCAGAAGTCCGAGCGACGGGGTGCAATCAATAAGAATGTAATCATAATTCTTTTTAACCTGATTGACATAGGTTCTCATAATGCACTCGCGGCTCATTACCGTAAAGAGATAACTTTCAATGCCTGACAGTTCTACATTACAGGGCATCAGGTCGATACCCTCGCTGCAATGAATGATGCCGTAGTCATCATCAAACGGTTTGTTGTCGATTACCTTACTCATTAAGGTTGCAAGGGAAACATCTAACTCGTCCGGTCTTTTGATTCCGAGACTGATGGAAAGCG
>CAVDRT010000064.1:0-5817 GCA_963611445.1 bacterium | reverse complement strand
TAAGCGAATATTCAGCCGATTTAAGCCACGGCGCTCTTTCAATAATCGACGCAATGATTTCTCCGCCCATTCCGGCAATTATCACCGTGTCGACCTCGTGCGGATTCACGCCGTCAAGCCCGTCGGCAAGCACGGTTTTTACAACCCCTTCAAGCCCTGCGGCGGCGATGTTTTTTTGAGCATTTAAAAGAGGTTTTCGGCGCAATTCACAAGCGTAAACCGCAGATACCTTTCCGCTTTCCGCCAAATAAATGCTCAAATAACCGTGGTCTGCCCCTATATCGGCAACACGGCTGCCGTGCTTGACAAGCTCGGCGGCCGCTGACAATCTTTTATCGAGATTCATTTTTTCTCGCTCAAATATTTATTAAGTTTTTCAACCATTTCATCGGCGTCGACACCGTGAACTTCGCACGCTTCAGCGAGCGTTTCGCCCCTTGACGCGGGGCAGCCGAGGCAGTGCATACCCATTTCAAAGAAATAAGGCGCCGTGCCGTTATCCAAATCAAGAATGTCACCTATAAGCATATCTTTTGTAATCATATTTTCCACTCCTTATCATTTTTATTATAACGGGGAAATCCCCGATTTTAGCAAATTTTTCAATCTTTTTGCATTTCGGCAAAAAGGCGGCCGGAGAATTTTTCAATCTGTTTGAAACCGACAGACTCCGAAATTTCGGGTGATTTATACACATCGCCGATGTGCGGCGGTCTGCCGACAACGGAATGGGTGTCACTTCCCAAAAGCGAATATCTGCGTGCCGCGAGAAGTTTTGCCGCCTGCACTTTGTTGACGCCCGAAAGAATTGAATCGGCGTTTAGTTGAGCAAGTGCTTTTCCGTCTTCAACAAGTCGGACGGCAAGAGAATAATTTTCATAAAATCCATAACGCTCAATATGCGCCAAAATCGGGGTTATGCCCGTTTTTTCTTTGAAAACGGCAATTTCTTTTATGGAATTTTCGGTGATTCCCGACCAATCAAGTTCCAAAAGCATATAACCGCTGCCGCCGAGAGTGAGTTTTTTTAAATGCGGATAATCGGTAATCCCTGCAAAATACTTCACCTCAAACCCGAGAAAAAGCGGAAAAGGCGCAACCGTTTTTTTGATTTTTTCAAATGTTGTTTTAACCTTTTGGTAATAATCTTCAAAACGGTATCTCGAAACATAAAAATGCGGCGTTGCAATGAGGGCTTCGACCCCTTGAGATTTGAGCATTGAAATGAGCCGCAGAGATTCTGCCTCGGTTTTTGCCCCATCATCAATTGACGGCAAAATGTGTGAATGAGCGTCTAAAAGCATTTTTTCGCCTCTGATTTTCAAAATTCATATTTATTATAAACCATTTTTTCTCTTATAACAAGGCTTTTTGTGCCGAAATTTCGCAAAAAGCGATACTAAGGCTGAGGACTAATAAGGAAGTATTGGTTTCTCGCAGTAAAATTCCCCATATCTTTGTTCAAAGCCTCGCAAGGCGTCAGCCTTGCTGCATTTTGGACTTCGATACAAGAAATTTTACTCTGTTACGAAACTGCGTAGCACTTCAAAACAAGATTTTCGAGTGCAAGAAAAGGCAAAAACGCCGGATAATGCTGTCGCATATCCGGTGCTTTTAACGAATTATTGTGCCGAAAGGCGAAGTTTTGAAGCATTACTTCCTTATTAGTCCTCAGCCAAAGGTGCCCCTTTAAAAGGAGCGCCCAATAAAAGTTATTTTGGAATTTATTCCGTCACAACGCCTTTTTTAAGAATTATATTAGCATAAACGGCGGTTTCGCCTGTCATAACAACGGCGTAAACATTTTTTGCTCTCTCATAGAACTCAAATCTGTCGATTGCTTCAAAACCTGCTGCCGCAGCCGCAGGCTCGTATTTTGCAACAATTTCGGCATATTTATCCCAAATGACGGGATTGATTTTGCCGACATCGCAATCCATCAGTTTCATAAGCCCGGCGGGCTGTTTTGTGTAACTGTCAAGCGGCATAAGTTTGAGGACTGCGTCGAGCACTTCGGGCACGCCGTGGCCGTCCAGACGGATAAGCCTTTTCGCCATTGCAGCACCGGGGAAATTTCCGTCGGCTATTACAATTTCATCGCCGTGGCCCATTTCCATCAGGACTTTGAGCAGTTCGGGAGAAATTATTGAAGGAATATTTTTAAGCATTTTTGCTTTCTCCTTTTCAATTTTATCAAAACATCAAATTCGGCGGCGCGTTTTTCGGGCACCGCCGATTATTTGTTTATCTGATATTTTTATACATCGGTCCGTAAGTCTTGCAGGCGCGGAAATCCTGACCTTCTTTATCCATACCGAAAGCGTTCCATGCAGCCGGACGGAAAATTTTATCCTCGGGCACATTGTGCATACAAACCGGTATTCTGAGCATTGAGCAGAGTGTGATAAGGTCGGCGCCGATATGACCGTAAGAAATAGCACCGTGGTTTGCTCCCCAGTTGTTCATCACATCATAAGCAGACTTAAAGGGGCTTCCCTCTTTGCCGTCGCAGCGAGGTGTAAACCAGGTGCAGGGCCAGGTCGGGTTTGTGCGCTCCATAAGCGTGTCGGTGACTTCGTCGGGCAGATTGACGGTCCAACCCTCGGCAATCTGGAGCACCGGTCCGAGACCCTTAACGAGATTAAGTCTTATCATAGTTGCCGGCATTTCGGCTCTTGTTACAAAGTGGCTTGAGAAGCCGCCGCCGCGGAAGTTGTCGAATCCCGCTTCGCACCATACGGTTGCGTCGGTCATCTTCTTAATATCGTCTTCTGTGACATCCCACCATTTTTTCATTATGGGGTTGCCGTTTTCGTCACGGCATTCGCCGCAGGCGTCAAGGCAGGCAGCGCCCGAATTGAGCAGGTGGATTATGCCTCCGTTTTCCTTTGCCTTGCCGACAAAATCATATCCTGTCGCGCGTTTGGTGGCTTCGGGAGACCAGAATGTGCGGACATCGGCAAATATCTGAGCACGGTTTGTGAGCAACTGCATAAACAACATACTGATTCCGTTGAGAACATCATTTTCGGTTGCAAAAGCAATCGGCTCTTTTTTGCCGGTGAAGTCGAATGTTGAATTGAGTATTGCTTCGGGATAATCGCAGTTCGGCCAATGGTCGGTCCACTGACGCTGACCCTGGAAACCTGCCGCAATGGCATTGTGACCCACTTTTTCCTCTTCAAAGCCTGCCGGCAAATTGGGGTTGCCGTTCAAAAGGTCTTTGATTATGCAATACATCTTAATTGTGAATTCCCACTGTTTATCTTTCTGTTCGCGTGTAAACTTGATGGGGCGTTTTTCGCCGAGGAATTCGACAAAATCGGGGTTGTCGTCGCGTCCCTCTTTGCAATGCTCACGCGTCCAGGCAAGGGCCTTTTCAACATCTTCTTTGTTGTAAATTCCCTCTTCCATACGGCGGAGAATTTCGACTTCGTCAACCGATTCAACGCGAAGTCCGAGATATTCTTCCATAAATGCCTGGTCCATTATCGAGCCGCCGATTCCCATTGTGACGGAGCCTATCTGCAAATATGACTTGCCGCGCATTGTGGCAGCCGCAACCGCCGCTCTGCCGAAACGGAGGAGTTTTTCTTTGACATCTTCGGGGATTTCGGTAACTTCGTCTTTATTCTGAACTTCGTGACCGTAAATACCGAAAGCCGGAAGTCCCTTTTGCGCGTGTGTTGCAAGAACGGAAGCAAGATAAACAGCACCGGGGCGCTCTGTTCCGTTAAATCCCCAAACGCCTTTTATGGTCATCGGGTCCATATCCATAGTTTCGGAGCCGTAGCACCAGCAGGGGGTGACCGACAAAGTTATCGCCACGCCCTCTTTCTTGAATTTTTCGGCGCAGGCTGCCGATTCGGGAACGCGGCCGATAGATGTGTCGGCAATGATTACTTTAACAGGGTCGCCGTTTGAATATGTAAGATTTTCTTCAAAGAGTTTTTTTGCCGCCTCTGCCATTGCCATTGTCTGGTCTTCAAGACTTTCGCGCAACTGCATAGGTCCTCTTCTGCCGTCGATTATCGGGCGAATTCCGATTACGGGATATTCTCCCACAAATTTGTTCTTTGCCATTGTAAAAGCTCCTTTTCCATAAAATTCAACAGTATAAATTATATACTTATTTTCACACAACAGTCAATAGTCTTTTCATACAACTATAAAAGGCGTATTTTGGTTAAAATCACAAAACAACCTTGCAAAACACCTTTTTGCCTTTTTTGATGACAACGCCCGCGCGAAGCATTTCCTCGGTTATCGGCATTGCGGGGTCGGTTGCCTTTTCGCCGTCGACCGAAACGCCGCCCTGAACAACAAGCCTTCTGCCCTCGCTCTTTGAGGGGATAAGTTTTGCAATGAGCATTGCGTCCAAAAGTCCGATTGAGCCGTCGGTCAGATTTTCGGCGCCTATTGATTCGGTCGGCATATTATCAAGATTATTACCACCGCCGAAAAGCGCCCTTGCGGCGGAAAGCGCCTTGTCGGCTTCCTGTTCGCCGTGAATTGTTTTTGTGAGCTCGTATGCCAGCCTCTCTTTGACCCGATTTAAGTCGCTGCCGCCGAGTTTTTCCATTTCGCGAATTTCTTCAAGCGGCACAAATGTGAGCATTTTCATACATTTGATAACATCGGCGTCGGCAACATTTCTCCAATACTGGAAAAAGTCATAAGGCGAAGTTTTTTCGGGGTCAAGCCACACCGCTCCCCCCTCGGTCTTGCCCATTTTTTTGCCTTCGCTCGTCAGAAGCAGATTGCAGGTCATAGCATACGCTTCACGGTGGTCGCAGCGCCTGATAAGTTCAACGCCGCCTATCATATTGCTCCACTGGTCGTCGCCGCCGAGCTGCATAACACAGCCGTATTTGCGGTTGAGCATAAGGAAATCATAACTTTGCATAAGCATATAGTTAAGTTCAAAGAACGAAAGTCCTCTTTCAAGACGCTGTTTATAGCACTCAAACGACAACATTCTGTTGACCGAGAAATGCACGCCTATCTCACGCAAAAAGTCGATATAGTTAAGACCTAAAAGCCAGTCGCCGTTGTTGGCTATCTGTGCCTTTCCGTCGGAAAAATCGATAAGTCTTTGCATTTGTTTTTTGAAACATTCGATGTTATGGTCAATCGTTTCACGGGTGAGCATTTTTCTCATATCGGTTTTGCCCGAGGGGTCGCCTATCATTCCCGTGCCTCCGCCGAAAAGGGCGATGGGCTTGTGACCGTGCCGCTGCATATGCGCCATTATCACAACCGCGACAAAATGCCCGACATGAAGACTGTCCGCCGTCGGGTCAAAACCTATATAAAAGGTCACCGGTTTGTCGCCGTTTATAAGTTCTCTAACCTTTTCTTCGTCCGTGGTTTGCGCCAGCAGGCCTCTTTCTTTAAGTTCATCAAACAGAGTCATTTTTCTAATCCTTTCGTTTTATATATTATTGTTGTTCATTGCGCGAGCGCTCCCGCCGGAGCAATTGTTTATCAGTTCTTTTGCGGTGTTGTAAAGACTTTCGGTGATTTCGCCGCCCGAAATTATCCTTGCGATTTCGCGAATTCTTTCATCGCCGCCGAGCGGTTTGACAACGGTTGAAGTTCTGCCGCCGACAGCGGATTTTTCGATAAGCAGGTGATTATCTCCCCCTGCCGCTATCTGTGCTAAATGAGTGACGCAAATCACCTGATGTGTTTCGGCAAGCGTTTTGAGCTGAGAGCCGACCTTGCCTGCCGCCCTGCCGCTGATTCCTGTATCTATTTCGTCAAAAATCAGGGTGTTTACATCGTCCTTTTCGGCGAGCACGCTTTTGATTGCAA
>CAVDRT010000063.1:0-3667 GCA_963611445.1 bacterium | reverse complement strand
TGATAAAAATTCTTCAATGAAGAAACAGAGGGCTATCCCGACGACAAGCCTATGGTTTTCTACGGCTCTTCAATAACACACGGCTGTATGGCTTCAAGACCGGGAAACTCCTATGTTAATATTTTGTCAAGAAGATTTGATACCGATATAATAAATCTCGGTTTCAGCGGCCACGCAACCGGTGAGCCCGCAATGGCGGAATATATTGCGGGATTTGATATGAAACTTTTTGTGCTTGATTATGACCACAACGCGCCCGACGCCGAATATCTCAAAAAAACGCACGAGCCGTTTTTCAAGATAATCAGAAAGGCGCACCCCGATCTCCCGATTGTTATGGTTACAAGACCTGATTTTGAAATTGAGCCCGATAAATGTATCGAACGGCGCACCGTTGTCAAACAAACATACGACAACGCAGTTGCCGCAGGGGATAAAAATGTGTGGTTTGTCGACGGTGAAAAACTCTTTATGAGCGAAAACCGCGAACTTTGCACTGCCGACGGCACCCACCCCAATGATTTGGGATTTTACCGTATGTCATGCGTTATAGGTGATGAAATTCAAAAAGCGCTTGACGCAAAGAAAAACTGATTTTTTCGAAAGCTGATGATATAATGAAATTTGAAGTTTCGGACAGAATGTCAAAAATGAAAGGCTCGGCAATTCGTGAGATTTTCAAACTTGCGGGTGACCCGGACTGCATTTCGCTTGCCGGCGGAAACCCGGCTCCCGAACTTTTCCCGAATGATGAATTGGCTGAAATCGCCGCCGATGTTTTAAAAAACGAGCCCGTTCTTTCACTGCAATACGGTGTTACCGAAGGGTATTTGCCCTTGAGGAACAAAATTAGGGAAATGCTCAAAGCCCGTGAGAACATAGGCCGAGAATTTGATGAAACCATTGTCGTTTCGGGCGGACAGCAAGGAATAGAACTTGCAGCAAAATGTCTCATAAACGAGGGTGATGCGGTTGTCGTCGAAGAGCCGAGTTTTATCGGTGCTCTCAATGCGTTTCGTTCATATAATGCCGAACTTATCGGCGTCCCGCTTATGAGCGACGGTATGGATATTGATGTGCTCAAAGAAAAACTCAAGTTGGCAAAAAGAACAAAACTTATGTATGTCATTCCGTCTTTTCAAAATCCGTCGGGTTATACCGCAACGCTTGAGAAACGCAAGTTGATTTATGAAATTGCCCTTAAAAACAATATAATTATAATAGAAGATAATCCTTATGGTGAACTTGCATTTGAGGGCAAAAAACTGCCCGCAATCAAATCGATGGATACAGAAGGAATTGTAATATATTGCGGCTCGTTTTCAAAAATACTGGCTCCGGGACTGAGGGTCGGTTTTGTCTGCGGTCACCGTGATATAATTTCCAAACTTGTTGTCGCAAAACAGATAAGCGATGTTCACACGCCAATGCTCACGCAACTTATGGTTTATAATTATCTTCAAAAATATGACCTTGACGCGGCTGTTGCAAAAATGCGCGCTTTGTACAAAGAAAAGTGCGGAATTATGGTTGAATCGATTGAAAAGTATTTTCCGAAAGAAGTCAAACATTCTTCGCCGGACGGCGGACTGTTTGTTTGGTGCGATATGGGAGAAGGGTACGACGCCGCCGCAGTTGCAAAAGAGATTGTCAAGGATAATGTTGTCTTTGTTCCGGGCAGCACTTTTATGGTCGATATGGACGCGCCGTGTTCCTGCTTCAGACTGAATTATTCTTCAATGTCCTCCGAGAAAATTGTCAAGGGCATAGAACTGCTCGGAAATGCATTGCACCGCATTATGAATAAATGACTTAAAACAAAGGAGATTAAGCGTGAAAAAGAAGAAAATGATTTTTGTTATATCGATTGTCGGCGTGATTGTGATTGCCGCAATAATTCTTGCAATAGGGCAATTGACCGGCAAGTTTCCAATTATCAGCGCGCACAAATCAAATGATTCATCTGTTTCTTCAAATGCATCAGGGTCTGATTCCGATAAAAGCAGCGATGAAAACGGCAGCGGCGTTGATGCAAGTAATTATAATTCATCGGGCGGTTACCAGGCAAAACACGATGACAGTTATTATATTGAATTGGCAAAGTCAAATCCTGTGAAAATCACAAAAGCGCAATATGACCAAACGCAGATAATTGAGAATTCCGACACAACGCTTACCTACGATCAGGTTTGCGCCATCGTCGGCGGAGAGGGAACGCTGATGGAAACGGAAAATCAATCCATAAAATCGTATATGTGGACATCGGAAGACGGCAGCGGTTATGCAAAATTTGTTTTCGAAAACGAAAAACTTGTTTCGCGCGCACAAATAGGGTTAAAATAAAAATGCAACCGAAAGTTCAAATCTCTTTCGGCTACATTTTAAAATTATTTCGATTTTATTTGTTCTCGAAATCCGAGCGGTATGATTTTTTTGAAAAGCGATGTATGCTTCGGGGTGACAAGCCTGTCTTCGTGCATAGACCCGAAATACCAGTGATTGTATTTGCACGATTTGTCTATTTCCTGCAAAAAACCGTTCAACTTGTTAACATTTTCCGTCGTTCCGCGGCGCAAAAGCATTGAACTTTTAACAAGTGACGGCGGCTCGTGCGTCAAAATATAATCAACTTTAAGCCCCGCTTCATCAAGATTTTGCGCGCCCTCGGCAAATTCGTTCGGCGTCGGCAATTCCTCTTTCCACCATTTGCCGCTTTCGGCACGCATATCACGGTCGCTGCTCTCGCCGCCCCCGAATGTAAAAATCTTCACTCCGTCAATTGTGAAAATTTGACCGCGCATAAGGTGAAACAGATTTCCCTCGATTCGGTGGACCTTTCCGCCTTTCCAAACGGTTTGGCGGCATTTGCCGATAAGGTCGTAATTTTCGTGTGTTCCGTCCAAAAAGCAAACGGTGAATTTGCGGCTGCCCAAATATTTGATTGTGAACTCTTCGCGTTTTCCGCCGTTCCACAAGAAACCGAAATCGCCGCAAATTATCAAAATGTCATTCGGCTTTAATTTTCTCCATTCACGGTCATAAAGTCTTTCTTCATCGCCGTGCATATCGCCTGTTACATAAATCATTTGAAATACCTCATATTTTCAACTGCAAATTACGCTTATTTTTTGAAAAATATTGCTATAATTATTATAATACAACATTTTTGGTGATTTTTCTATGATAAAAAAACTTTTTTCGGTAATTTTAATAATTTGTATCTGTTTTTCTGTTTTCGGATTAACCGTTTCGGCTTTTACACCCACATCTTTTGATGTAAGGGCAGAAAGTGCGACGCTGATTTCTCTGGACACGGGCGAAACGCTTTACGAAAAAGATGTTGATACGAAACGCTATCCGGCTTCGCTCACAAAAATAATGACGGCAATCCTTTTCCTTGAAAATGTCAACGATTTGGACGGTGAAATAATTACCGTTTCAGACAATGCCGTTACCTCATTGCTCGGAACGGATTCTTCCGTCGGAGGGCTCAAAATAGGGGAACAGTTCACAGCCCGTAATTTGCTTTATCTTTTGCTGATGTCTTCGGCAAACGACGCAGCCGTTGCAATATCCGAATATGTTTCGGGAAGCGAATCTGCCTTCGTTCAGCTTATGAATGAAAAAGCGGCGGAACTTAAAATGAACAACACGCACTTTGAAAACC